>NZ_JBQSVP010000053.1:0-20426 GCF_052376345.1 Psychrobacter sp. AOP5-GZ1-6
ATACAGTCGAATGCTCTCAAAAGACAATTATCAATTACTGAAAAACAATTCACTGACTATCAAGATGAGAAGAGTAGAAGTATTCCTCACTTCATAATAACAAATACTCCATATCATGTAATTCAAGCTCATGATGAAAAAACTGGCTCTAGTTATCAAGATGAAGACTTTCTAGAATTATCACCAATCATAAAGCTAGATAGTATAACTTTTGGTTGTTATATTTCACTCAAAAATATTGGTGCTGAGTGTAAATTAAGCCATATTGATATTAGTAGTTTTAAAATAGCCGATAGTAATATGAACTTTGACCCTGAACTTGTTTTTAGAATAGATTCTGACAATAGTACTATCGCCTATATTAATATCACTTCAAACATACTAACCGGAAATTCATCAAAATTAGAAGCTGCAGATTTATATTTACTTTACAGAGAGCTTGAGATGGCATTTGATCTAAAACTATTTTATAGTCAGAATCAGACCTCATCTTCCGTCAGTTACAAACTATGTATAGGTCAACAGAAATATAACTTAAGCAAGTTTAACAAAGATTAATATACTCTACTATAGAGTTATATTCCAAAATGACCTCTACACTGCCACATCCCAACTTCTAGGATAAGAATATATCCGATCTTCACCTATATAGTCGCGCTGACCATTATCCAATAACCACGCGACCACTTGCTCACGCACCCTTCTGCTATTGATTAGATTCATATGGCTCACACCATAAAACACTGCTTTATGACCATCTGGCACAAACAGCGCATGCTCAATATCATCTTCACCCAGCGCAGAAGCTACCGATACCAAACCATCACCCAACATATCTGTCATCTTAGACTCATAATGCGTCTCGACCAGAGCACTCGCCGCAAAGTAGGTTTTGATACCACTCGGCAAGCCAGTAGGATGACGAAAGTCTTGTGGTAGCACACTACGTCCCTCTAAAGACTGCCAATCCACATCACGAATACTGCCATGACGCAGATCAATAATACCAGCGCTACGCATATCCCCAAGCTTGGCAAGTGAACCAGCAAATGGTAATTTTCCGATGATTTCTTGCACATAATTGCCAATGCGCTCTAGCACGGCACCGTGATGTGGCGAGCCTAAGGTGATGAGGTTACCGACACGTTTCACCCAATCCAGATGATCTTGCTCACCATAAAACAGCGCGCTACGAGAGACCAAACCGCCCATACTGTGACCAACCAAATCTATCTGATTGATATGAGGGTTACGGTCGACCAAACCTTGTAACATTTGACAGAATTGTCGGCCGCTGTGAGAGATACGACGTCCTGTATTGTAATCGAGGTATAGCACAGTGGTATCTGGTTGACTGCGTTTGATTGCATCACCTAAATCATTGTTCTCTTGCGATTGCCAGCTCAAATAGCTCATGCACAGACCGTGGCATAAGATGACAACACGTCCTGATAACTCCTCACATCCTGATAGTTCTTCGTGTGCTGATAGTTTTCCATGTACTAATGCCACTTCACATTCTGACAGCTCTTTTTGTACGGACGGCTCTGCTTGTCCTAACGGGACTTCGCACTGCGGCATGCCTTCGCTATCGTATAGCATCATTGGCACGGCCAGTGGATTTTTATTATTAACGAGATGGTCACCCATGACACCGTTAAGTACATTGACGAGTTTTTTTAATGAATCAGGCAGGGGCTGAACTTGTTTTTGCATAACAATGCGTTGATAGACTCTTAACACTGATGCCAGATTACCGCCTACCATCAGCATGACCTGACGTATCGTGCCATAAATACGCCCAGTAATACCGCGTTGCCAATTGTTGATATGATTTTTATTGAAACGGCCCAAAGGACGCAAAATCACTTCGCGATGGATAGCTTCTACAATATCGGTCACCTCCACCACACCCGTAGTCGCCAGCTGTGCCAACCCTTCAAAAAATTCAGCCAAAGCAACTGGCTTCACCGTCGTTTTATGACCATCATCTGCCAATAGTTTCACCAGCTCATCCACATCGATGGCTTCCAGTTGATCTATCTGCTCATACACATCGCTGTGTGCTGGCATATCAGTCTCTGAGGCAAAATGCGCTTCAAGCTCATGACGCACACAAGCATTACTACCAGTACTTCCATGACTTATATGGTCATCATGACAACCATCCGGACTATTCATCACGTTGTTTATAACACTCATTGTATTGGCACATTTAGCAAAGAGGTAAGTTTCTATACTAGTCTTTAAACAGCATAAATAGAAGAAAATCATTGAGTTTTGAATTGTATTTATTGTTAGGAAATATTGTTGGAAAGGATTGATAGGCAGTTGATGTTACTTGTCTTTTTTTAATACTGAATCTAAAAAAATCCCAAGCCATTGCTTGAGATTTTTTATTAATGAATAAGTCAAGCTTACATCACTATCATTCGTTCTATATAGCGTCAATAATTTACGAGAACGACTCTGCTAATATCACATCACCATCATTTTTGGTGATCATTACCGTAGCAGATCGTGGTGTGCTACCGCCTTTGACGGCACCCCAAGCATTACCAGGATGCTGAATGTTGATAAACAAGGTTTTAAAATCTGGTGTCATAGTGATACCTGTCACTTCGCAACCTTCAGGGCCGACAAAGAAACGTTTAAGATTGTCATCGGTCGCGGCCAAGCCTATACGAGTCTCTTGCCCTGTCGAGGCTGTTTTGACTGACCCATCATTGACCTTACCTGGCAGTGCAGCTAGAACCATACAGTTAGTGGTATCCGTATACGCACCGTCATCTGTCTGAATCCACAATACGCCGCGCGGATCAAAAAACAAACCGTCTGGAGAAGACAAATCATTATTGGCATTCAATCCTGATAGGTTCTCAGCAGCTTTGTCACTAGGTGAAGCAAATAGATAAATATCCCACTCAAAACTAGTGGCTGCGTGATCGCCGTTTGTTTCGGCCCAGCGGATAATATGGCCATTATCATTACCAGCAGCTTTACCATCCACGTCATAACTGCGCGGGTTACTGGCTGAAACAGGCTGATCGTCATCGACACCGCGGTTTTTATTATTGGTCAAGGTCACATACACCTCGCCTGTGATGGGACTGACCGATACCCATTCAGGACGATCCATTTTGGTAGCACCTAGCACATCAGATGCTGCACGCGCAAAAACCAGCACATCATCTTGGCCGTTGAAAGGCAACACGGTATTGGTATTATCTAGCCCATTTTGACCATAAACCAATGGCTGCCATGTGCCACTGCCATTTTCGTTAAAGATTGCAACGTATAGTGTCCCTTCGTTCATGTATTTGTCACCCGCTTTTAGGCCGCCACCGATATCGCTTTTTGACCACTTGGCTTTAGATACGAACTTATAAATATACTCACCGCGTGAATCATCACCCATGTAAAACACAACAGGGCGACCTTGCTTAACAGGCGCAAACGCACAGTTTTCATGAGCGAAACGACCCAATGCTGTACGTTTTCGCGGCATGGCGTTTTTATCAAATGGGTCAATTTCAGTGATATAACCAAAGGTATTGAACGCATTACGATAGTCATCCATAGCCGTTTCACCTGCGACGGTCATATTCCAGCGCGCAAATTCATCAGTCATGGTAGCGTCTGCTGCTTTGGGTGTATGCCACAAATAGCCCCAAGTAGCATGATCTTCTTTTGCACCGTAACGTTCACGACCATAGTTTTGAGCAGCGCTTAGCTGGCTTGCGTCTTTACCACGAGCGAATACGCCCAAGAAATTTTCTTCAGTGGTTAAGTAAGTGCCCCAAGGTGACAATCCTGCCCCGCAGTTATTATTGATGCCACGCGTTTTCATACCAGTGGGGTCAAATTTAGTCTTGACCAAATCAGAGCCAGCCACAGGGCCTGTTAGTTGTGAGGTTGTGCTGCTGGTGATACGGCGATTGTATTTAGAGTCGCGTACCATCTCATAACCCTTGCCGCTGTCTCGGCGTTTCATCTCAACCACAGAAACACCATGACAGTTGACCTCACGGCGCACGTCAGTGGCTCGACGAACTTCTTGAAAAATAGGCTCGGCGCTGCTGTCTTTTTTCACATCATAGCCAAATGGACTTAATTCGGCGCTGTTCACGTATTCATGATTCATGACCAACAGACCGCTTTCAGAGGCTTTGACATCGTAATTGTTACCTGTTTTGCCAAAAAACCACATACCATCGTGGTTATCACCCATTCGCCAATCAAATGACTCAGCAGATTGTTCGCGATTGTCTTTCCAATCTGCGATACCTGACATGAGCGGTGTGCCCAATGGCAATATCATTTCTGCCTTGTAGCCATCTGCCACGCTCATTTCTGCTGCGGTCGAATGTGCCACGGCCGTGAACTTTAATGTTTCTGGGCGGCTTCGATCACCGTGTGCTGGCACAGCGGCATCATCACCATTACGAACCGTCATGGTGCTATTGGCGTCTTTAGTATGACCAACCAATGGCAAAGCACCAAAAAAGGCGGCTGCGGTTAATCCTGTGCCACCTTTTAATAAACTACGGCGGTTCAAGCGACGACTGATAATGGTTTGAAAATCCATATTATTGGTAGGATTAGAATCTTCTACAACTTCATGAGCCAAATTTTGCTTGTTATTGATTTGCTCATTATTGATTTGCTTGTTGTTTGCTTGCTTATTATTTAATAGGGTCATTATCAGTCACCTTGCTATTCGGCTGGATTGTCATAAAAAACATCATGGCATTGCTATTAACAGCGCCAAAAAAATATGAAGTAGCCGCTATCCTACTTAGCATTCATGACAATATGTTGAACGTTAGATGACGGTTTAATGACACAGGTTTGACAACCTAGGTCTGATAGCACAGATTTGATAATAGGTTTTGATGATAAGACTTCACTGATAATAGAAAACAAAAAATCCCAAGTCATGACTTGGGATTTTTTATAGCAGAGGTGTATTGAAAAGTTGCGTTTTAAAGGAGCAGTTATTCTACCACTGCGTGCCACTCATGCTCGCCTAACTTTAGTTTTAATCGATCACCTGCGTGCAATATACCAACACCGCTTGGCGTACCCGTCATAATCACATCACCTGCTTGCAAGCTAAACGCATGGCTGATTTCGACCAGTAACTCATATACCGGAAACAGCATCAAAGCACTGTCACCATCTTGTGTTAGCGTATCGTTAATATACAATTGATACTCTACGTTGCTAAAATCACCAAAGGCTTGTGGGTCGACCCAATCTGCTAACACACAGGCACCATCAAAACACTTTGCACGCTCCCATGGTTGACCTTTTTCTTTAAGCTTGCTTTGCAGATCACGTAGAGTCAAATCTAACCCAAGTGTCACACCACCAATCGCTTGCTTAGCCTGCTCAATAGTAGCAGCACGCAAATCTGTAGATAACTGAATACACAGCTCTGCCTCATAGTGTGTATCACCATAGGTTTCAGAGTTTGGACGTAGAACGGTTTGGTTGGTCGAGTGGTGAGCAATAGTCACCACTGATGAGGCAGGTTTCATAAAAAGTATGGGGGTTTTAGGTACTTCGTTACCCAATTCGTGGGCATGCGCGGCATAGTTTCGTCCAACGCAAACCACTTTACCAATCGCAGTAGATGACTGACTCATAATAAGCTCTCACAATAATGATTATTGTTGATAGTTATAAGCCTTTCATACAGAGATATCAATAGCCATTACGTGCAAAAACACAGTAAATATAGAGTTCACTATAACCACTACGGAATGGTTCGGGTGGTGACATCTGGTGGCACATAAGTCATGTAGCGATTAAGCTTTCTTTCAAACAATCTAAAGCTGAATAAAACCACCCATGACAACAGAAGATACACAATACCAGCAGCAAAGAACAGCTCCATCAAGGTATAAGTACGCGCGCTAATCGTACGTGCGACACCTGTGATATCCATCAAGGCAATAGTGGAAGCCAAGGCACTGCCTTTTAGCATAAAGATAACTTCATTACTGTAGGCTGGAATCACGATACCAAAGGCACGAGGCAAGGTAATACGTGTAAGCTTTTGCCACTTTGACATGCCAATTGCATCAGCTGCTTCAAGCTCGCCCACAGGAATGTTCTGAATCGCACCACGAATGATTTCTGCCAAATAAGCACTGGTATTTAGCGTGAAGGCAATAATGGCACACCAATAGGCTTGGCTAAGTACAGGCTCCCACAGAAACGACTCACGCACAGCCTCAAACTGACCCAAGCCGTAATAAATCAGGAATATCTGTACCAGTAGCGGCGTACCACGAAAAAAGAAAATATAAAGAAACGGAAGTACTTGTACTAGCCAATTTTTGGATAGACGTAGCAACGCTAAGATCAAACCGAAAAACAGTCCGATAATGCCTGAAATCACAACCAGCTGTACAGTCAGTACTGCACCACCTAGTAAGTCAGGGATATGGTCAAAAATGACCTGCCAATTCCAATCCATAGTAGCTCTCCTCTATCCTATGGTCGATTGACTGTGAGTTGACTGACGGCTCAGCTTTTTAGCATAGCGTGCTGCTGGATTGGCACGCCATTCAAGCCACATCATAAAGCCAGTAATCAACATGGTCAGACCCAAATAAATAATCGCGGCGGCCATATAAAAGGTAAACGGCTGCTGCGTTGACTGCGCGGCACGTGAGGACTGATACATAATATCTTTGAGACCCACGACTGAGACCAACGCCGTATCTTTGAGCAACACCAAAAATAAATTGCCCAATCCTGGCAACGCAATCTGCCATACTTGCGGCAAAGTGATGCGATAAAACGTCTGAAATGGACGCATACCAATCGCTTGCGCTGCTTCACCCTGTCCTATCGGTATCTCTTGAATGGACATGCGAAAAATTTCAGTCGCATAAGCACCAAAAGCGATAGACAGCGCCATGACGCCACCCCAAAAGGCACTAATCTCAACATATTCGTTATAGCCGAATTTTTTGAGAATGGTCATCAGCAGCATTGAGCCACCGTAATAGATGAACAGCACTAGCAGCAACTCAGGAATACCGCGCATGGTGGCTGTATATACCGTCGCAAGCTTACGTAGCAGCCAGACATTAGACAGCTTCGCAGTGGCACCGAGCAACCCCAAAGCCATACCAATGATTAAACTGGTTACAGCGAGCTTGATGGTGACGGTAGCGCCGCTTAGTAATAGCGCGCCAAATCCTTGTAAATCAAACACAATTATCCACTCAGTCTCTTTATATTAGCAATTTGCAAAATATGAGTTAAAAGAATCAGCATCAATGGCTGAACGCTGCCAACAATTATATTTTATACCAAATCAGGTATAAGCACTTTGCATCATATATCGATGTCAGAGAGATACAATCATTGCAACGAAAATTGACACAGTAGAAATGAGCGCTGATTTTATCATATTCGCTGCAAACTATGTTAATACTCACATGTAAAGGCAGCACCTAAATAGGCTCTTATCGTCTAAAAAAAAGACATAACTGGGCATCATTTCGCAAACTACACAGTCAACATTAGCAGTAGCAAACTATTTTTTAGAAAAATAAAAAAAGGGTATCACCATGATGGTCATACCCTTTTTACTGATTAAACTATCTCAAAAGCCAACTCATTAAATGCGATTGCTCTAACGGTTGCTTTACTACATCACCGATAATTACTCAACAGAATCTGCTGTCGTAGCCGTCTCAGTAGCCTCTGTAGCACTAGCTTCTGGTATCCCAAAATACTTTTGATTGATCTCATCATAAGTACCATCAGCTTTGATATTAGCCAATGCTTGGTTAATCTTCGTTTGCAACTCATCGCCTGGACGTACCGCAATGGCAAAGTTGTCATTGATATCAATCTCTTCACCTTTCAGCACATAATGACTGCCTGACGTTGAGCCAAGCCACTCTAGTGCTGGCAATTTATCAGATACCATCGCATCAACACGGTTGGAACCCAAATCCAAAAACGCATTACTCAGCGTATCATAAAGCTTCATATTAGCGTCTGGGTAAGTCTCCTCAAACCATTGCGAAGAAATGGTCGAGCGTTGCGCCGCAATAGAGTTTGTATTGATATCATTACTATTACTGGGATCAAAACTGCTGTCTTTTTTGGCTAAAAAAACCAACGTATTGCTAAAGTACGGCTCTGTAAAGCTGACTTGTTGCTCACGCTCAGGGGTCACAGACATAGCGGCGACGATAGCATCATATTTACCTGCTTTTAGACCGGGAATGATACCGTCCCAATCTTGTGCAATAATCTCACAAGTCATTTGCATATCATCACAGATAGCATTGGCAATATCTATATCAAAACCACCAAGCGTGCCATCGGCATTGGTATAGTTAAAAGGCGCATAAGCACCTTCAGTACCAATACGCAACACTTCACCTGCGGTGTCTGCCTCAGTAGCAGTTTGATTGACATTATCATGAGCATCATCTTGACCGTTGCTACAGCCAGCTAACGCCAAAAGTGCAGCCACCATCGCTAAAGGCACAGAAAATCGTCGCGGCTGTGTATCATTAATCACTGATGCGTTGACGATTGCACTGTGTTGCTCAAAATAGCTATTCATGATTATCCTTAGCGTTTATTAGTAAAATAATACTCATCGCTCTCTATTAATACCCCTAATACGCCATATCCATACCAGGGCATGTCTTCAATTCAGTCGATAGTCATCTCAATAGACTAAAAATGAAGACACACCCTAGGGCAGAGATGTGTGGCTAAATTAGTTTGCTGCTGCCGCTGCTTCTGGCTCTTCTTCAGAAACCATCACGTCGGTATCATCAGTGACTACAGCTGTTTGCGCTGCAGCTGTTGAGCTAGTACCAAAATAGCTGCCCGTGATTTGATCATAAGTACCATTGTCTTTTAGCTCAGCCAATGCTGTATTAAATTTAGCGACTAATGGATCACCTTTACGGAATGCAATACCCATCGCATCATCATCGGTGCTGATCTCATCACCTTTGATTTCGTATTCTTGACCTGCTTCAGTTTTTAACCAATCAACGCCTACCACTTTGTCAGACATAAGCGCGCGCACACGACCTGATGTCAGATCTAGATAGGCATTGTCTTGAGTATCATAAAGCTTGATATCAGCATCGTCATGCTCGTTTTGCAGATACTGCGATGAAACAGTTGAACGCTGTGATGCAATTGGCTGACCTGCTAGCTCATCGACACTAATATCATCACCTTTTTTACCGATTAAGATAATACCACTGTGAAAATATGGGTCACTAAAATCGACCACTTCTTTGCGCTCAGGTGTGATAGACATACCAGCAATGGCTGCATCAAATTTTTGTGCATTTAGACCTGGGATCAGTCCATCCCAATCTTGAGAGATAACTTCACATTTTGCATTCATCTCTTCACATAAGGCGTTAACCAGTTCAATCTCATAACCAATTAAATTACCCTCAGCATCGGTATAACTAAAAGGCTTAAAGCTTGATTCTGTCGCAATTTTAAGATCCAAAGGCGCTTCACTAGCGGTATCAGCTTCTGCACTTTCTGTTGGTGCTGAGCTATTGTTACAACCAGCCAGCATAAGCATTGCTGCGCTAAGCGGTGCTAGCCACAATGCTTTTTTGCCCATTGATGATGTCATTGAAATTGTCATTTTTACTATCCTTTACTATATTGGTTTATATTCTCTAGACACACAACTTTATTGGCCAAAATTGGCTTGTTCTAAACGCGCTAACTCACCGTTACTACGGATTTCGCTAAGCGCTTTATCAAACTCTGCTTTGAGTGCATCATCTTTGCGGACAGCAATGGCAATATTGTCATCGTTATCAATTTCATCACCGACGATACCAAAGCCTTCTGAGTTATCTACTAACCATGATTTTGCAGAGACTTTTTCAGCCAATACCGCATCACTACGACCAGATTTCAGGTCTAAATAAGCGTTGTCATAGTTATCATATAATTGAACGGTATTGCCGTCTTTACCTTCATAGTTATCTTGTAGATAAGCCCCAGGCGTGGTTGAGCGTTGACCACCAAGCGTTACGTTTTCAATCGCCATAGGATCAAAGCCACCATTGGTATCTGTCAGCCATACCATTGTATTCGCAAAATATGGTTCGCTAAAATCTACTTTTTCTTGACGCTCTGCCGTAATCGACATACCAGCGATAACAGCGTCGTACTTCTGCGCTAATAGACCTGGAATAATACCGTCCCAATCTTGAGCCACAATTTCACATTTGGCTTGCATTTGATCACATAAAGCATTGGCAACATCGATATCAAAGCCAGCCAAACTGCCATCAGCATTGATATAGTTAAAAGGAGGGTAAGCACCTTCGGTTGCAATACGAATGGTCTTGCCAGCCGTTTCTGCTGCAGGGGCATCAGCACTGGTATCGGCAGTTTCATTGGCAGGTTGACTACAAGCACTCAACATCAATGCTGCGGTAACGGTCATCGACGACCACAATAGGCGAGAATTCGACATCATACATTCCTTAAATTCTAATGGGTTTTACATAAGTTTTTGACAGGATTTTCTGACTTAGGGTTCTGATATTTTGTTCTCTGACGTCCCTGCCAGACAAGCAATATAGATAGCAGAATAGATAGACAGGCAGCCGTTATTATTGACCACCTATGAACCTTTCGATAATACCTGAGTAGAATATCAAAAACAAACGTTTTGCATACGGACTGTTATTATTGAGTAATAAACGGTTTACGATATTTACGTAACAGTAATTTTCGTAGCCAACATGACAACAGGATGATAAACGCTTTACCACCCTATTTTTTGAATAGATGTATTGGATAGGCTAAATATTTATAGACATAGATATTTGTAGACACAGATACTTATAAACCAAGTATTCGCAGGCTAGGTATTTATAGGTTAAATACTCATAAACACGCATTATTAATCGTTAAAATATTTTGAGACAGTGGTTACTTAATACTTAGTTTGGATTAATACCTAATTTGGACGATGTGACGCCATAAAGTCTTTAACACGCTCGGAGGTAGGATTGTCAAAGACTTGTTCAGGAGTGCCAATTTCTTCAATAACGCCTTGATGTAAGAACACCACCTTGCTTGATACTTCACGGGCAAAACGCATCTCATGCGTGACAATAAGCATGGTTCGACCCTCTTCTGCTAGCTCACGCATGACTGCGAGCACTTCGTTGACCAATTCAGGATCTAGAGCAGAGGTTGGTTCGTCGAACAATAGCACTTGCGGCTGCATAGCAAGGGCACGAGCAATAGCAACACGCTGACGTTGACCACCTGACAAGTTCGCTGGGTAAGCGTCCTTCTTATCAAGCAGGCCCACTTTATCAAGCAGTTTTTCGGCATCGCTAATCGCTTGGGCTTTTTTAATTTTTAAGACCTGCGTGGGCCCTTCGATAATATTTTGCAAAATCGTTTTGTGTGGCCATAGGTTAAAGTTTTGAAAGACAAATCCCACGCGCGCACGTAAGCTTTCTAATTGCTTCGTATCTGCTGCTTGTAGTTCGCCTGACTTAGCAGGCTTTAGCATCAGTTCGTCATCACCAATGATGATACGGCCTTGGTTAGGCTGTTCAAGCAGATTAATACAACGCAACAAGGTTGATTTACCTGAGCCAGATGAGCCCAAAATCGAGATAACATCACCATCATATGCGGTCAGGGAGACCCCTTTTAGCACTGCCAATGAGCCATAGCTTTTATGGATGTCTTGTAAATCTAAGGCGATAGGCCGAGTCGGATTTTTTTCAATATCAGGCATGGTTTAGCAGACTTCCAATAAATATGAATGAAAACACGAATAAAAATGCGGTATAACACATAAGCGGCAACTCAGCTTATATAGTCAAACAAAGCAAAAAAGTGACATATTGTCTCTTATTCCACAGTAAAAAGGCAAACCCTGTATTTAACCAGTAAGCCAATCAGTCATCAACTATGCATCACTAGGGCATATCTTCATTTCAAAAATGGTGATAAAAATGAGATAAATTGCCGTCAAACAAGAAAAATAACGCAGATAATATCAGAATATTAACCAATTATTTGACGATGTTTGGCAAGATTTAGCCCATTTAGATGACTATCAGGTGAATTGAAGACACGCCCTAAGTAGTTGACATAAAAAAGCCCAGACCGCATTTACAGCGCTGAGCCTTATTTTATCACTTTAGCGAACGAGGCGTTACCTTATCTGTTTAAAGCATGTTTGTTGGTAACAACTTAGTCAGTCGATTAGCCAGTCGAGACGTACTAGTAAGTCGAGACATGCTCTTCACTCTCGGTACCGTCTAGCATTTCTGTATCATCTGCAGTCGCTACTGCAACATCATCGTTTTCGCCCACTGCCATATCCTCATCAGCGCTAGCAATTGCTATATCATCAGCGTTACTGGCAGTAGCCTCTTCTACCGCTGTTTGTGCGTCAGCTGCAGGCTCAGTTTCCATAGATGCCTCATCTTTACCACAAGCACTCAGTGCCAACGTCGCTGCAACTAAGCCAATCGCTAGCCAGCTTTTGGGCATCTCGCCTTTTTTGGTATAATTATTTAAAGTAGCCATATTAATACTCCATCCATCGTAATTATTTATACTTTTAAAAGTTATGCTCTTGAAAGCTATGCCTCTAAAAGTTTTAACCTTAAACTCACTATACTGATGATTGGTCGTGACTACCTTAGTACTTACAACGCATTTCTGTTGAAAGCATGTAATGATATATTTTTTTCGCCGAGATTTAACAAACGATAGGTCATGACTGTATTCGAACAAAATCAGTAAAGCAGCATAAAACAATGCTCATATATACCTTATAAGACAAATGCTGTTCACAAAATCAACTTTACTATCGACCTCATCTGCTCTATGTTAAATAGCATAATGCCCTATCGCTATCTAAGTAGGCGTTCAAAACTTCTTTTTTTTGCGACATTTTCGCCTTTTAGGTACTTTTACCTATATAAAATTGGGCGCCTTTATTTATAGAAACCTGTATTACATAAGGAAAGTAATTTATGAGTCAATTGGATATTACGACCTATATGCAGTCTGTCGGCAAGCAAGCAAGAGCTGCTTCTCGTACACTCGCTGCGGCCAACACTGGTGATAAGAACTCGGCACTCATGGCCATTCATGATGAGCTAGTCAATGCCAAACAAGACATTTTGGCTGCCAATAAAATCGACATGGAAAACGGTCAAAACAACAACCTTGATAGCGCACTCCTTGATCGCCTTGAATTAAATGAAGCGCGATTCAGCGGTATGCTCCAAGGACTTAAAGACGTTGCTGGTCTTCCTGATCCTATTGGTGAAGTGACTGACATGACCTATCGCCCATCTGGTATTCACTTGGGTAAAATGCGTGTACCACTGGGTGTGGTCGGTATGATTTATGAGTCACGTCCTAACGTAACACTAGAGGCGGCATCATTGGCGCTTAAATCAGGTAACGCCATTATCTTACGCGGTGGTTCTGAGGCCTTTGAATCTAACCAAGCCATTGCCAAATGTATCAAACAAGGGCTTAGTCATACAGATCTGTCTGAACACAGCGTACAGGTTTTACAGACAACCGATCGTGCGGCCGTAGGCGAGCTCATTACCATGACTGAATATGTCGATGTTATCGTGCCACGTGGTGGTAAAGGTCTGATTGCACGTATCAGTAATGATGCTAAAGTTCCGGTTATTAAGCATTTAGATGGTAACTGCCACACCTTTATTGATAGCGATGCACAAGCAGATATTGCCATTAATGTTAGCGTGAATGCCAAAACGCATCGCTACGGTACTTGTAATACGATGGAAACACTACTGGTTGATGAAACAGTCGCTAATGCGCTATTGCCTAAAATTGCAGAAGCTATTATAGAAGCAGATGATGCCATGCAGCTGCGTCTTGATGATAAATCTCAGACGATTCTAAACGGCAATACCAAGCTTAATGGTCACTTGTCTGCTGCAACCTCTGATGATTGGGATACCGAATACCTAGCGCCTATCCTAGCGATAAAAATAGTGGCAGGGATTGACGAAGCCATCGAACATATCAATACGCATGGTAGTCATCATACCGACGTCATCATTACGGATAACTATACCAAGTCACAACGTTTTATTCGTGAAGTGGATTCAGCGAGTGTAATGATTAATGCTTCTAGCCGTTTTGCCGATGGTTTTGAATATGGTCTCGGCGCTGAGATTGGTATCTCAACGGACAAAATTCATGCGCGTGGCCCTGTCGGGCTAGAAGGTCTGACCTCACAAAAATGGATCGTCTATGGTCATGGCGAGACGCGCGCTTAACTTATAGCGTATTGACTCAACTTAGCATTTATCTGCTGACTTACCGTATAATTCACAGACAGCATAATCCACAAAAAACGTCAGCTCGATTGCTGACGTTTTTTTATTAGAGATGAATATGTTATATAAGCGGCGCAACCGTAATTTTGCACCATAACACAAACATGCTATAGGAAAGTAGGCTCATGCAGAGTGGCAGAATCAAACATTGGAATAAAGACAAGGGCTATGGCTTTATTGACGTAGACAACCAAAGTGAAGATGTGTTTTTTCATATCAGTACTGTACGATTATCACAGCCCATCGCAGAGGGACAATCCGTTTACTTTAATAGCAAACGTAATGAAAAAAACCAATTGCGCGCAACAGAAGTGACGTCTACTAACCTCAGTCTTCAAGACAGTGTTGAAAACAGTAATGAAACGAGCCTTCCTAAGCATCACTCGAATAACAATAATACAAGCACACAAAATACGCATAACAACCGAAATACTCGCCAGCACAATAGCAATCGAAACAAAAAAAGCCCACTATCTACTTTATTTAGCCTCATCGCTATTATCGCAGTCGCGTTTTATTTCTTTGATGATATAAAGTCGACTGCCTTTTCGGATAGCGCAGCGCCCACCGCTATATCTCAAAATTCATCAGGCGGCTCAAATTCAGCGCCAGCCTCTTCCGTCACGGGTGACGCACAAATAGATAAGACCATCATGCTGATCAAGCAAGGTGGGCCATTTCCTTATCCCAATAAAGATGGCACCAGCTTTTACAACCGAGAAGGTAGGCTACCTGCCCAGTCTCAAGGCTACTATCGCGAATACACCGTACCCACTCCTGGCGTATCACACCGCGGTGCAAGGCGTATCGTCACTGGTGGCAATCCACCGACGGTCTATTACTTAACCGTTGACCATTATGACAGCTTCAAAAAATTGGACGTAAAATAATATGAGCCAAGCCATTCACTACCTTAATCAAAACTGCAACCAACATAACGAACAAGACAGTAACCAAAACGGTACAGCACTAAACGCTAGCGTTCCAACACAGGCTGTTAACATAGTCATCGATGACATACTGAACAAGACAACACTATTAACAAGTTTAGGATACGCCTGTGATTTTCCTAGCTACTATTCACACAACTGGGACAGTGCATGGGATTGCTTAACAGACAGCGATGTTACCGACTTAACGTTAGATCTAACAGCTATCAAAAAAATAGATACAGAAGATTTTAATACCTTCAAAAGTATCATCGAAGATGCTTATAGAGATTTTGGCCAGCCAACATTATGGGTGATCATGCCATCTACAAATAACACTTAGTCGATCATCATTAGACAAACCTGAATTCGAGATAAAGCCATATTTATCTCAAATTCAGGTTAATTTATTTTTATAGAAAGGATTAACCCATGGAAATTACCCTAAATGGTTATTACACCCTAATCTTTGCCACCTTGGTGCTATTGCTTGGACGATTTTTGGTCAAAAAAGTTAAATTTTTAGAAGATTTTAATATTCCAGAGCCAGTAGCAGGTGGCTTGATTGCTGCGGTTATCGTGTACGCCCTTAACTTTTTTTGGGGCTATAGCTTTAATTTTCATCAAGGGTTACAGACAGCCACCATGCTGATGTTCTTTGCCTCTATCGGTCTGAGTGCTGATTTTGGTCGATTGAAAGCAGGCGGTACACCCCTACTGATTTTCACTATCGTGGTGTCAGTCTTTATTATATTGCAAGACGCCGTTGGCGTAACCATGGCCAGCGCATTAGGGCTTGACCCATTGCTCGGACTGGTTACAGGCTCTATCGCTTTAACCGGCGGTCATGGTACAGCTGGCGCATGGGGCGCTGTATTAGAGCAAGAGTATGGTGTGGTTGGTGCCACTACCCTCGGTATTGCCGTGGCTACTTATGGTTTGGTCGCAGGTGGTATCGTTGGTGGTCCTGTTGCTCGAAGATTGATCAACAAGCTTGGCTTAAAACCCGCACCCGCTAATATGAATCCAAGCGACGTCGAAAAACTCGCTGGAGAGCAGTCCTTATACAGTACCAAACACAGCGAAAACGATGATAATGGCACTCAGGAAATGTTTGAGAAACCTGATAACATTCGTCTGATTACCGCCTCATCAACCATTGAAACCTTAGCCTTATTTGCAGGTGCATTAGCATTTGCTGATTTGATGACATTGGTTGCCGAAGGAACCTCATTTGAGCTACCTACCTTTGTATGGGCGCTAGCAGGCGGTGTGATTCTACGTAACTCATTAACCATGATTTTTAACTTTGATATGTTTGACCGTGCTATTGATGTGATTGGTAATGCATCATTGAGCCTATTCTTGGCTATGGCATTGTTATCATTGAAACTGTGGGAACTAACAGACTTGGCAGGCCCTGTACTCATAATATTACTGGTACAGACGTTTGTGATGATTCTATATGTTTATTTCATCACCTTTAAAGTGATGGGTAAAAACTACGACGCTGCGGTACTATCGGCAGGTCATTGCGGTTTTGGTATGGGTGCAACGCCAACCGCGATTGCCAATATGCAGGCCGTCACAGATCGCTATCTACCCTCGCCTAAAGCGTTCCTAATCGTACCGATGGTTGGCGCTTTCTTTGTCGATATCGTCAATGCGACAGTATTGCAGATATTTACTAAATTGCCGTTTATGTAATATCAAATTATGTAAAGATTGATGACTTGCTTTAGCAGTCGTACCAAACCCTAACCTATATGGTTGGGGTTTTCTTTTGTATGTTGACTGACTAAAGGTGATAGTCGCGCAAGTGAGATTCAGCTGTTACGCAACCTATAATGAGATAAAAACGATTCACTGTTATCAATACAGTAGTCAAAGGAGTTAAATCATATCATGTTGATATTTGCAGTAATTATCGTCGTATCAGGCGCGCTTATTATTGGTGCGCTTTGGGGGCTGTACGGTCGTCTACCTGGCTGGCTAGAAGGCAACTTACTAGCAGTAGCAGGCGGTGCCCTGATGATATCGGTGGTTATTGAGCTGGTCCAACCCGCTGTCACTGATAGTGGCCTTTGGATAACAGCTGCTTTTACGTTATTAGGTGCTTTGGTGTTTGCTGGTGTGGATTATTTGCTTGATGAAAAGTTAAATGCCGACGGTGGATCAGGACTATTAGCGGCTATTACCTTAGACGGCGTACCAGAAAACCTAGCGTTAGGCGTAGCACTGATTAGCGGAAACGTCATGCAGGTAGCAGCACTGGCTGGCTCTATATTACTGTCTAATTTGCCAGAAGCAGCAGGCGGGGCAAAGGAGATGCGTAACAATGGCGTCAGTAATAAAAAGGTGCTGATGCTATGGATCGGTGCGGCTGCTTTATTATCAGTGGCCGCTATTTTGGGGAAAGTCTTACTAAAAGATGCCGATGATGCCACTATTAGTGCTATCAATAGCTTTGCTGCAGGCGCCGTCATTGCCTCGCTAGCGACTGAGGTTTTTCCTACTGCTTTTAAACGCAGTAATCATTGGGCTGGTATCAGTACAACCATAGGTCTTATATTGGCGCTGGCTTTAAATCAGCTTGGTGGCTGATATCACAGATGTACTTGATAAGGTGCTTTGACACCTTGACACATTATCAAAATAAACACGTGGTCACCGATTACATATTGGTCTCATTAGAAAACAAAAACCGCCTAGCAAACGCCAAGCGGTTTTTATTCAGCTCAATTAAGTCATACAGCTAATATTTAACAGTTTAGATTCTTTTCTGAAAATTTTAGTATTTTCTTTGATACCTGACTGCTATCGTCTACAAACCATTAATCATATTTCACTAAATTATCTAGCATTGTAGACAGCCATGCATTGTTATCTGCGATATGCGTGTCCCCTAGCATGATGATTTCATCACCCGCCTGAATGGTGTGAGGATATTCAGCAATAGCATCTTGTATGTAGTCCTGTCCATGCATCACCATATCTACCATACTTTTTTTAGTGACTTCAAAATGACATTGCCACCCAAGTACCCATGTACCTAACGCTTTATGTTTTGGGGTTTGATAGATAAAACCTTGATTGGCCCAAGCGTTTGATTCTGCAATTGCAGTCGCACCTTGAGGACACTCAAAACCATCGCCATGCCAATGAAAAACTGTAAATTCATGCTTTGGTAAATCTTCTAGTAGCTGATGCTCTAGCCCCTCTTTGGTCAATTGGATGGGTAGCCAACCAACCTCTTTTACACCTGAAGGAGCAACCTTTGCTCCCAAGCTATCTGCTATTAACTGCGCCCCCAAACAAACACCGACGACTGTTTTTCCTTGTTCAATGCTTTTTTTAATAAAGGCTTTCTCATCGGCTAGCCACTGAAAGTCAACTTCATCATGGATGCTCATTGGCCCACCCATAATCACCAACCAATCAAAACTGTCTTGAGAAGGTAATGGATCGTTTTCATAAAAACGCGTGACAGTAACGCTATAACCTTGACTGTCTGCCCAATGCTCAATATGACTGAGCGCTTCGAAATCAACATGGTACAGTGCATGAATACGTAGTGTCATCAAACCATCCTTTTACTAATGCCTATGTTAATCCACCGCTTAATAAGCACAGGCTAAGTGATATGGGCTTAAGCTTACTGGTTTTTTCGTAAACTGGCAATATTGCACAAACAGCTTCTACCTAAATGAATAGCTATCTAACAAACAACGAGTGCTAGCTATCAAAAAGCCCGCCAAGATTAGTCTTGACGGGCTTTGTTAATTATCAAATTATAATACAGTATTCAATCAAACCCATTATTTATACTTTTTAATTTCGCCACTTTTCACACGAGCAACGAAAGAATTAACCTCTTTTTTCACAACTGGCATTAAGAAGTACAAACCGATGATGTTAAAGATGGCCATCGCAAATAAAGCTGCATCTGAGAAGTCGATAACAAAGCTAAACTGTACGATGGTACCGATAATAACGAAGACCAAAAAGATAAGTTTGTATATCATTTCGCCAGCTTTACCTTCACCGAACAGGTAGGTCCAAGCCTTTAGGCCATAATATGACCATGAGATCATCGTTGAAAAGGCGAACATTATTACAGCGATGGCTAAGAAGTACTGAAAAATTGGCGCTGTTTGCATAAAGGCGGCACGGGTTAGATCCACACCAGTAATAGCTTGCGTTTGCAAGTTTGCGGCAGTGTTTACCCCAGAGATAGTAATAACGAGTGCCGTCATAGTACAGATAATAACCGTATCAATGAAAGGCTCTAACAGCGCTACCAAACCTTCAGTAGCAGGCTCTTTGGTTTTTACCGCTGAGTGAGCAATAGCGGCTGAACCAACACCCGCCTCGTTAGAGAAAGTTGCACGTTTCAAACCTTGGATTAATGCGCCAATAAAACCACCAGCCACGCCAGCACCTGTGAAGGCACCTGTAAAAATTTCACCAAATGCCGCACCGATATGATTAAAGTTTGCAACCAGTAAGATGACACTCATGGTGATATACAATAACGCCATAAAGGGTACGACTTTTTCAGTAACGGTTGCGATACGAGGCATACCACCAATGATAACCATACCGACTAAAAATGCTAAGCCAACACCAAAGAATATACTGTAATCCGTTGGAATACTAAAAGTAGAGCTCATGACTGCAAAGGCTTGGTTACCCTGAAACATGTTACCAGCACCAAAAGTCGCCAATATAGTCATGAGTGCAAAACCAACGGCTAACACCTTACCGAATCCGCCCATACCACGTTCAGCCATACCACGGCTCAAGTAGTACATAGGACCACCCGACACGGCACCAGAGGGCAATATCGTACGATATTTGACACCTAACGTACACTCTACAAACTTGGACGCCATACCGAACAGGCCAACCATAATCATCCAAAAGGTAGCTCCAGGTCCACCAATGGCGAGTGCCGCACCCACACCTGCAATATTACCAAGACCAACGGTACCCGATAGAGCAGTCGCTAAAGCTTGGAAATGACTAACTTCACCCTCTTCTTTAGTAGCAGGGTTTGGATCAGTATATTTACCTCTGACAATGTCTAGAG
>NZ_JBQSVP010000054.1:0-20154 GCF_052376345.1 Psychrobacter sp. AOP5-GZ1-6
TATAACCACTTTAAGGTGTTTGATTTGGTATTCTTCTATGTCAATTATGGCTATGTCTGATGCCAGCATACTTTTTAGAACACCACCAAAAATCCCAGTAAACATAGTATTTACTGGGATTGCGAATTCGATTTCAATATTTAACTTTAAACCTTCGACGCCTCATAGATCTCTTCGATCGAATTATTGATAGTTGCAGAAAATGCTTCATCACTTTGCTGCTTACTCAAACCTTCAGTAAAAGCTCGCGAGAAGCTCGCTATCATACCTGGGTTTTGCTTCAGCTTAGCACAGGCATCGCTACGGCTATAACCACCTGACAAGGCCACGACTTTTAACACTTTTGGGTGATCAATCAGCTCTTGGTAAAATCCTGCATCTTCAGGCAATGTTAGCTTTAGCATGACCTGCTGCTCGTCATTCAAACGATCCAGATTTTGTAGAATACTGGCTTTCAATATAACTTCGCATTCATGCTTTTGTGCACCATTGATATCCACTTCTGGCTCGACGATAGGCATCAAATCTTTTGAGAGAATCTGCTTTGCGACATCAAATTGCTGCTGTACCACCAGCTCGATACCATCGACGTTTGGCTCATAGACGACTGAGCGCATTTTGGTACCGAACACAGGATAGTTTTTTGCCTTGTCTAATAATACATCTAGGTCTGGCATCGGGCGCATGACTTGTACGCCATTCATTTGCTCAGCCAGTCCTTTATCTACTTTTAAAAATGGTACGATGTTTTTATCTTCCCATAAATAGTTTGCCGTCGGCTTGCTATTAATTTTACGATCCATGGTATCTTCGAATAAGATTGCGCCAAGGACACGCTCATTATCAAATGAATCACAAGTGATGATACGAGCACGCATCTCATGTACCAAATCAAACATAGCCGAGTCGTCACTGTAGTCTGCACCAGTGACACCATAATTTTCTAACGCCTTTGGTGTGCTGCCGCCACTTTGATCCAGCGCTGCGATGAAACCTGAGCTGTTTTTTATACGTTGTAATTGCTTGTCGTATTCCATTGAGTGTGCATCCTGTTCTTATTTATTGAAGTTATTTATTGAAGTTAGGCACTGTTAAACAAATGCTTTTTGCCAGACTTATGTATCGTAGCTAACCTTATCATAGGACAGTCTGTCTGCCTATATTTTCTCAGTTAAAACCTTCGTAAAATCATGACCACATTCAAGCCTTTAGGCTAAAATTGTTAAGCTAAAACGGTTAAGCTAAAACGGTTAAGCTAAAACGGTTAAGCTAAAAACAGTAAGACCACACAGCAAACCGCTAAGAACAAGCCCAATATATTAATACGATTGAGATGTTCCTTAAATATGCCAACACCAATCAAAGTCGCTACCGCAATAACACCAACATTCATAGCCGTAAAGACGGTACTAGGAGAGTCATGCATTACTTGATGGGCCCGTACATAAGCATAAATATTGCCCATATTTAGTGTACCTAATAGCAGTCCTGCTGCAAGCGCATTTCCTTGCCAGCGCACACGGGTGATAAGCAAATAGATAAATAGCAGTAACCCAGCCAAGCCAAAACTGACAAACAACGTGAGTGCAAAGGCTGTGCCTTGTTTGGCGACCTGTTTAAACAAGATATCAATAAGACCATAGCCTGCCCACACCCCAAATAACCATAATGGCGTGCGCTTGGCTTGTTGACTAATATCAGCATATTGTGGACGATAGACCAATGCTGCTAATGCCAAAAACCCTAACAGTAATCCAAACACATGCGTACCAGTAATCATCTCACCAAACAACAGAAAAGAAGCTGTGATAGGAATAATGAGCGATAGACGCTGAGCGGCATCAGTTGCAACCATACCGACTGATTCAATAGCACGCCCAAGGATAATGAATACGGCTGGTAGCATGATACCAAGAGCAACAATAATGCCCCACGCGCTACCAAATTTAGCTAACCCGCCTACCTCTGGTTTTAGCAAAAACCAAGTCAATAGTGACGCCACAGGATAACCCGCAACGATAGTCTGGCGTATGTCTATGTTTTTTTGCCGTAATATTTTTAATAACACCGACACAGCAACACTACAGAGCACCGCTATCGTTAAATACATCATGAACGTTTACCTTTTTAGACAGCCATCTTTGCATGATTGTTGTTAATACGTTTTTGTTAGGGCGTGTCATCAATTAGCACATTGATGACACGCCCTAAGTCACCTTGAAAATAAATCGTTAAGTAGACAAGATAAACCACTGAACGAATTTAAATCAGTAGAATGTAACAAAATATTTCCATAGCAGCAATCTATTTATTAGCTTTTATCTCGCTGAATACAAGTTGGACTGCCTCGTTCAAATTACAATTCGCATGCAGCTCTAATGGCGAATTTTGCTAAAATAGCGAGCAATCCTAATAACAAAAGTAAAGATTCAAAGTAACGAGTGACGTCGTTAATTTTGGCGTACTGCTATCGATGTTTTATGACTGCCTATGAATGCTCTATTTCGTTTTTTTGAAAACCGTCTACCCGCCTTTCCTGACACCCCAATGCCACTACCCTCACCTCGTGATGGCATGCTCAAGTTTTTGTGGGTATGTACCAATGGCTTACGTGGCTGGCTAGTACTATTTATGATTTTGTCAGCAGGTATTGGCATCTATGAAGCCATGCTGTTTGCTTGGATTGGCAATATCGTCGATTGGCTCGGTATTTATACACCGCAGACGCTATGGGTAGAAAAAGGCGACATGCTACTCTTGATGCTGGCGGTCATGATACTGAGTCCAATATGGATTGCCTTATCATCGTTTGTTCATTTTCAGACTTTGCAAGGCGTCTTCCCCATGCAAATGCGCTGGCGTTTTCATCAGCGCATGCTTGGGCAGTCGATGCAGTTTTATCAAGATGAGTTTTCAGGACGTGTCTCAGCAAAAGTGATGCAAACGGCATTGGCTGTGCGTGATACCGTCATGACGGTCACCGACATGTTCATGTATGTCTCTGTCTACTTTATCACCTCAGGCGTTATTTTATTTAACTTAGACAAGTTACTATTGATTCCTTTTATTATTTGGCTCATCTTGGTTGCCCTCAGTATTTGGTACTTTATTCCGAAGTTAAAAAACACCGCCATCGTACAAGCAGATGCTCGTGCGTTGATGGTTGGCCGCATTACCGATGCTTATGCCAATATCATGACCGTCAAACTATTTAGCCACTCACGCCGTGAGCTAGGCTATGCCAAGAACGCCATGGGGCAGTTTTTGGGTACTGTCCATGCACAGATGCGCTGGGTCAGCTATCTAGAAGTCTCGACTCATCTGATCAGTGTTATTTTAGTCAGTAGCACAGTTGGTATTGGCCTATATTTATGGCAACACGGTGCGGTCGGTGTGGGTGCCATTGCCGCTGCAACAGCGATGGCACTGCGCTTAAACGGTCTGACGCGATGGATTATGTGGCAAACGGCCAGTTTGTTTGAAAGTATCGGTACGGTACAGGATGGTATGCGCACATTATCAGCACCACAAACCATTATAGACCAGCCTAATGCGCCTGACTTAAACGTTACCAAGGGTCAGATTGTCTTTGACCATGTGGATTTTGGTTATGAAAGCGAGACCAATGGTGACACTGCTGACGCTCATAATTTAGGCGAAGTAAAAGAGACGACAACCTCGACCGTGAAGCTTCTTGATGATTTCTACCTAGATATCGAGCCAGGTGAAAAAATAGGCTTGGTTGGGCGCTCAGGAGCAGGTAAATCAACCTTGGTTAATTTATTATTACGCTTCTTTGATGTTGATAGCGGTAAAATCCTTATCGACGGGCAAGCCGTTGATGCCGTTACCCAAGAGTCCTTACGCCAACAAATCGGTATGGTCACCCAAGACACATCCTTATTGCACCGTACTGTACGTGAAAACATTGCTTACGGTCGTCCTGATGCTAGCGATGACGAAATTATTACGGCTGCCAAGCAAGCCCAAGCATGGGATTTTATTAAAGACTTATATGATGATAAAGGCAATACTGGTCTGAACACTCAAGTGGGTGAACGTGGCGTCAAACTTTCTGGTGGTCAGCGTCAGCGTATCGCCATTTCACGTGTTATGCTAAAAAACGCACCGATATTACTGTTAGATGAAGCAACCAGCGCCCTTGATTCTGAGATTGAATTTGCGATTACCGAAAGTCTGAATGACATTATGACAGGTAAAACGGTCATCGCGATTGCTCATCGTCTCTCTACCATTGCTGCTCTCGATAGATTGGTGGTCATGGACAAAGGTAAAATTATTGAGCAAGGTAGCCATGATGAGCTATTGGCGCGGCAAGGCGTCTATGCACGACTATGGCATCGTCAAAGTGGTGGCTTCTTAGGTGAAGACAGCTAAGAAAAAACCGTTTACTCTGTTTAAAAACGACACACAAGGAAGTGTTTATCTTATGGAAGCATTTACACACCGTATTAATATCAGCGGCAAACAAGCACGCTACTACAACCTGAGCCAACTTAATTCCTCGATACAGTCAAACGCTGCCTCACGTGTGCCCGCGCATTTTTATGGTGGTAATAGTTTTACCGTTGGCACCTACAAACCTTTATTACAGGCACTATCAACTAACTTTGATATCAGCTCACTCGCCCTACGTGGCTACTGGTATGACAAGCCGCAACGCCGTCGCCTGACACGCGAACAAGATGCCGAAATGCTGATTGAATTTTTAGAAAAAACACAAAACAAACCAGTGGTAGGTATAGGCCATTCACAGGGTGCAACTGCCACTGCCATCGCCGCAGCCATGCGCCCAGATCTGTTTTCACAGTTATATTTAATAGAGCCTGTGACATTTACCAAAAGACAAGCTCGGCTATATAACCTATTGCCACGTAAGGTTCTGCTCAATCGCGAGCCTTTTAAAAGCACACTGACCAAGCAAGCTATTTGGTCAAGCATCGAAGATTATTATGAATACTTGCGCGCACAGCCTGCTTATAGGCGTATTAGCGACACACACTTGCGAGTGTTTGCCGAGCAAAGCTTGGTCAAGAATACTGATGGTACTTACATACTAATATTTGCGCCAGAGCAAGAGCTTGCCAACTATTTTGGCGCGCCTTATATTGATAGCGCACTCAAACAACTTAAATGCCCTTATACCCTCATTACTGGCAAGCCAACCTTATTTATCAATGATAAAGTGCGTAAACAATGGCGCAAGTTTGTACCTGACAGCCGCATCGTTTCTCTACTAGAATACGGACACTTATTACCGATGGAAGCACCTGACCTATGCGCTCAGATTATCCATGATTATTATCAAATCAACAAATAAGCTGGTACATGCCTGATCTTTTTTCTCCTGCACCGACTGACAACCTACTGCCTTATGATGGCAAGGTAAATGACTTAGGCATGGTTATCGAAAATACCGATGAGGTGTATCAGGCTTTATTGACTGAGCTACCGTGGCAGTCTGATGTCGTGACACTGTTTGGAAAGACCCACATCACCACTCGTCAAATCGTTTGGATGGGCGAAAGTAATACCACTTATCAATACTCTGGACAATCACATCAGGCTATTGCATGGTCCGCCACTGTGTTTCACATGAAACAATACGTTGAACAGCAACTATCAAATATTGGTATCAACGTTGATTTTAATTGCTGCCTGCTTAACTATTATCCTTCTGGTAATGATGGTATGGGCTATCATGCCGATGATGAAAAAGAGCTGGGTGCTCAGCCAATCATCGCATCTCTATCGCTTGGTGCCACACGAAAATTTGTTTTGAAACACAAAGAAACTCAAGACAAAGTTGAGCTTCATCTTGAGTCAGGTCAGTTAATTGTCATGCATGGTGATACTCAAAAGTATTGGAAACATACCATTACCAAAACTAAAGCGGTCTCAACAGGGCGTATTAGCCTAACGTTTCGACAAATACTGTCGCTTTAGATTCAATTCGCCTTAGATTCAATTCGCCTTAGATTCAATATAGTCTAGAGCGTGTCTTAGCTTGCTTTTAAAACAATCTTGCCAAACGCATTGCCTTTTTGTAGCTCATGATGCGCCGCCACCACCTCTGATAATGGATAAACTTGCTGAATACGTAACGACAGCGCACCATCTGCCACCAGTTGTAGCACTCTAGCCATATCTTCACCATTACGCTGCGATTTATAACCTGCAACTTTCAGATTTTTTTGACTACCCGCTTCTTTGAGTTTGTCGACCCAAATCGTTGGTAACACATAAACACTACCTTCAGACTTCACAACATCAAGCGCTCGTATGCCTGCATCACCGCCAACCAAATCTAGCAGCACATCCGCCTTCAGCTCAGGAAAAGCATCGTCTTTGGTATAATCGATCCAACCTGCCAGCTTAGATATTTCTATTAATTCATCCAGCTTGGCATATTTTTCTGGTGAGCAAATAACGGTTACCTTGATATTATTGTTAGCCACTTTACCCATTAATAACTGAATCAATAAATGACCGACACCACCGGCTGGTGCATTGATCACCACATGCTCACCGTCTTTAATATTAGCAAACTCTACAAACTGTATCGCCGTTTGTCCGATACAAGGCAATGCACCTGCTTGCTCTAGTGTCACTGGTTCTGGTACTTTTGCTAGCAGAGTAGCATCGACTGCCACATACTCAGCATAACCACCGCCACTGAAGGTCAGAGCAGCAACTTGATCACCAGTACTGAAATGCTCGCTATTGCTATCAACCACAATGCCTGACACATCGAAGCCCAGTATTGCAGACTCATGGTTATCGAACTTATCTTTTTGGATAGCTGCCGCGCCCCAGCCTTTACCTTGGCGTGTCTTGTAGTCGACAGGGTTAATACCTGCATAAGCAATTTTCACCAATACTTGATCGTCAGCCAATTCTGGCATCGCTACACCATCTTGATATTGCATCACTTCAGGCGCACCAAACTCATTGATCAGCACAGCATGTTGAGCGTTTGGTCGTTGGCTATTAGACATCGTTATATATCCTTATATGTTATCGGGTGCTTTGTTACCCCAATTTTTTGATGAGTTTTATTTTATTTGACGCTTTGTTCTGTAGTCAGTTTACTATAAAACAAATACAGCGATATATTAGGGTCTATTGAACATTCAACAAACCCTAATATGGACAGCGAGGATGAAGATGTAGCGGATTTATATGGATTTGACTATATTTTACAATAGCGCCAACTCCGCACTGATTGGCAGATGATCCGACAGCGTCGACCATGGTTTTCCTGTATGCACCCAAGCATCTTTTATTCTTAGATTACGTACATAAATGCGATCTAAGCTTAGTACTGGCAACTTGGCTGGGAAGGTTGGTAACAGTTTGCCATGACAGTGTTTGAAAGCTTCTGTCATACCCAAATCATGCGCCAGTTTATCACAGGACATTTTTTTCCAGTCGTTAAAGTCACCCGCCAAAATCAAGGGCTGATCGTCAGCAATCTCATGACATATATAATTAGCAATGGCCTCGTACTGCTTAATACGATCGCGCTCAAATAAATTCAAATGCGCACACAACACAACCACTGGCCTCTCCCAACCTATTGGCTGTACTTCACAATGCAACACGCCACGCTGCTCAAGCTTATTGACGGTGATATTGACATTGTGTTTTGGATCTAAGGGAAAACGGCTCAATACTGCATTCCCATGATGGCCATTTTCATATTCGCAGTTTTTGCCATAGCTGTTTTGCAGCTGCAGATACTCACCGAACCACTCATGTTGGGACTGATCCGGATATTCATTGTATTGTAGATTGCGCTTGAGGTTCTGACCTTGCACTTCTTGCAGACACAACACGTCAGAACCCACGATATCCAGAGCTTGGGCGATGCCTTGCATTTTGACTTGGCGGTTTAATGGCGACATGCCTTTATGAATGTTATAGCTGGTTAAAATAAAAGAGTTTGTGGTTGTCATAGATTTAGTCATCATACTTAAAATAAATGGAACATTGATTATCTCGCCACCCTGATTTCAAATGCTCCCTAAATACTGTTTTTTGAGACGCTGATAACGCTGCTCGCTGCAATAACTGCTCATCAATTTTATAATCGCCACCGTAGTAGCCAGTATTATCAACAGGTAGCCCTGTTTTGGAATCACATATTGCCGAGTTACCACGGATAGCAAATTTTTGTTTACCTTCATACATGATGATTTTCATTTCGTCGTAACTGACATCACCGCGACAACCGATATAATAAGGAACGCTCACCTCAGCCACACCGTTATTATTAATGTCAGTCACTACGGCAGTTTCCTTAGTATAACGGGCAATCACATCTAAATCGCAGGGTACATAGTCATATATTTGCCATACTCGACGTGTTGCTTGATCTACGTTGTACAAATGACTGATTACTTCTCCTGCGGGACTGTCAAAAGTGGCAGCGTAATCAAGACGCTGTAACTGAACCAGATAATTGGTACCTGTAGCATCGACCCATGAACTAATAGCCACAATATCCTTATTATTCAGCTTCAATTTATTCAGCGTGGAGCTTGTTTGGTAATATTTTTGCACAGTAGCAGGTAACTGACTCCACGCCAAATGATTTATAGAGATAGTATTAATATTGGAAGCACTATAACTATAGCTAGAGCTAAGCGCGAGCATTAGTGTGACGCTTAGTACTTTGATAGCCTTGCTTGTACGCTGGTTCATCATAATAAGTGCCTAATGTATAAGTTAAGAGGAATATCTTAAAAGTATGTTGAATCAAACACGCATCAATGTAAAAAAGCATTGATTCTTATTGAACCAATGCTCCCATACTATACCTATATGCCATCAATGGCTAATTCGAACACCGCTATTAATCATAGTTAGTTTTAAAACATACCCTAGCAAATTAGTAACGAGTCACCAATGCAATTGGCTGATCTTTACCCATAATAGCTTCTGGTAAAAATACAGCCTTACCACCATTATGAATGACATGCTCAATGATTTCACCCACTGCATCGTCCGTGATACCTTCGGCGGTAGCATCGTCTGTGATACTCAATGTCTGCGCGTTTTCATCGATCTTAGCGGATTGTATATAACCACGGCGGACGTAAAGTGTCTCACCCACACCTTGAAATGCGCTGCGATAGACCTCTTGTAAGTCTGTCTGCAACATATTGGCACCGCGAGCTTTGTCAATCTCTCCCATGGCTGCCTGATGTAGCGACTGTCGATAGTTTTCTACTGCCTCTTGCACACTGTCGATAATATGCTGAGCACTACCATCTTCTAACTTAGTCGCATTTGATACCGTCGCAATGATGTTGTCTGGACGGTCGCATACTTCTTTATAGTAGCCAATATTTTTGGCATCGCCGACTACCACGAGCGGCATTTTGTGCTCGCCCCACAGCTCTTGCACACTCTTATCTACTTGGTTAAAAAACTCTTTTAGATAACTGCTTTCGTTATTTGATGAGCGATCTGTTCCACCATCTCCAGTGGTATACAAGCCATTATTTTCAACAGGGAAGCGAATATTCTCCATATTGCTTTGTGCGTCATCTTCTTTATCGAATTCTCTGACGACGCGATCATTGGACGCTTCAATCAAACGCGCACCCTCACGGGTCAACACCACTGCATAATAGTGAACGGCACTTGCCATATCACGTACCAAGTCGCGAGTCGCGAAACGATGTGAAATCATAACGCGCTCAGTCGTATCGATAGGCATACGGATCACTTGCACATCGTCAGTACTAGCAAAGATAGCCAAAGTATCGAGATTGTGATTATGATTCAGCTCTTTGGTTTTTGTATAAATGTTGTCTAAAATCGAGGTCGCAGTATGCTTATCGTACTCATTCGTTAGACGCTCTTCGACTATTTTTAATTGGTTTTTTAGGGCAATCGAATCTTTTTCATTAGCGGGATGCTCACGATGAGTCTTTACAAAGATACTGACTGCTGGGTTGGCATTACTATCACGCAGACTTTTGAGAGTTGCTTTCATATATTGCTCCTTGTTTTGTTATGACTTACGTTTAACCTTATCAATGGTTCATGTACCAGTTAATAATTACCAATAGCCGTACGTCACTTCCTTTTCGACAATCTTATCGCTATTGCGTTTTTATAGTAGTGCATATTTAACAGTACATGCTTTTAAAAAGTGCTTTTAAAAAATGTTATTTTATATAGGTATTCAACATCATATAAGTACTTAACATATTGATATCTAAATATATTACATCTACATTTCTTATATAACTCATTTGATACTAACAACAAAAACCTGCTATCGACAGAGCCAACTTGCAAACAAATGATGTTCCTTTGTAAGTAGAGTTATTCTTAACATAATAAAAAATTAATAGACGACCTCATTTTGGTGGTATCACTTCTTTGCAATCTGTATGTTGAGTACCTAGGTTGTATTTTTATCAAATGAACCCATCTTTTATATAAGGCTTATACAACATCATACTTACCCAATAATAATTCATTCACTAAGACACCATACCGGATCATTCTATGTCACCTATTTCAGCAGATTTACATCTTGTCGATTTTGCGACTGCCACACCAAACAATTTGCAAGAGCAAGTTATTGCAGCTATCGACGATGCAAATGCCTTTCTAGATACAATAGCCACACCGAACAATAGCAATGATGATGCTACTGATCTAAGTGCTGAGCAAGCACTGGCAGATGTAATGGTTTTTGATCATATCAATCTGGCTCTAGATCGCAGTTGGGGTGTTTTATCGCATCTCAATAGCGTGACAAGTAATGATGAAATCCGTCATGTACATCATGAATTGCTGCCTAAACTATCGGCGTATGGCACTCGTGTAGGACAGCATCAGTCATTGTTTAGCCGCTACCAAACCATCGTGAATGATACAGATTTTTTTGTGGCACTTGAGCCTGCACGGGCCCGTGCGATCGAACTTGCGCTGCGTAGCTTTCAGCTATCGGGGGTCGCTCTACCGAAGGCTGAACAAAAAGACTTTGCCGCCATTCAAAGTAAACTATCCACGTTATCAGCGACATTTTCAGATCATATTTTGGACGCCACACAAGCGTTTGCACTGCCTTTGACAGAGAGCCAATTGGCCGGTTTGACCGAGAGTGGTCTGGCACTTTTAGCGGATGCAGGTGAGCAGTACAAGGCTCGTCAGCTTGCGAGCGGTGAACTCACACAAGCAGATATCGACAAACTACCGACGCCTTATTATGTCGCAAGCTTAAATATACCTATCTATCTCGCTATCATGACCCATGCTGATGATCGCAGTCTGCGTGAGACGCTATATCAGGCTTATGTCACTCGTGCTTCAGAGTTTGACCAGCATACCAATGCCAAAGGTGAGTCGCTCAATAACGCTGATATTATGAGTCAGATTCTACAATTACGTGAGCAGAAAGCTAAACTACTCGGCTTTAATAATTATGCCGAGGTATCACTATCGACCAAGATGGCTGATAGCGTCACGGAAGTTGAGACGTTTTTACGGGATTTGGCCACACAAGCGACACCTACTGCTAAGCAAGACTTAGCACAACTGCAACAGTATGCGAAGGATTATAATATTAATGATTTGCAACCATGGGATAGTGCTTATATCGCTGAAAAAGTAAAACAAAGCGAATTCAGCTTATCACAAGAAGAAATTCGCCCTTACTTCCCATTACCGAAAGTCATTAGTGGCTTGTTTGCTATCGTAGAACGCCTGTACGGTATCAAAGTACAGGAGCAAATCAATTACAGTAACGAACACAGTAGTAAACAAGAATCTGTGTCACGCTGGCATGATGACGTTCGTTTCTATCAACTATTTGATGCTGACGACCGCTTAATTGGTGGTTTTTACTTTGACCTATTTGCCCGTAGCGGCAAGCGCGGCGGCGCATGGATGAGTGGTTTTCAGTCGCGTTATACTTATGACGAACAAGACCACCAACAGCTACCTGTTTGCTTTATGGTAGGTAACTTCACTCCTGCACTTGCGGGCAAACCAAGCTTATTGACGCATAACGAAGTATTGACCTTATTCCATGAGTTCGGTCACGGTCTACATCATTTATTAACACAAGTAACTGTCGGTGATGTCGCTGGTGTCAATGGCGTCGAATGGGATGCCGTCGAGCTACCAAGCCAGTTTATGGAAAACTGGGCGTGGGATGCAGAAGGTATCGCGCTGATTAGTAGTCATGTCGAAACAGGTGAACCACTACCTAAAGACAAACTCGATGCCCTATTAGCTGCCAAAAACTTTCAAAGCGGTATGCAAACATTACGTCAAATCGAATTTGCTCTTTTTGATCTGCTGATGCATGCACAGACACCAGCGCCCGATTATGAGGGTATTTTAGCAACCTTAAATACCGTGCGTAGCGATATTGCCATTATGCAAACGCCTGACTATAACCGCTTTGCCAATGGTTTTAGCCACATCTTTGCAGGTGGTTACGCTGCTGGTTATTACTCTTATAAATGGGCAGAGCTACTATCTGCAGACGCTTTTAGTAAGTTTGAAGAAGAAGGTATTTTTAACCCAGCCACAGGCAAAGCTTTTCGCGAGACTATCTTATCCGTTGGCGGTAGCTTCCCAGCCAAGACTAATTTTGAAAACTTCCGTGGTCGCAGTGCTAGCATCGAGGCCCTGCTACGCCACAGTGGTTTTGATGTGGCTAAAAATACCGATACGACCAATCCCCAAATGACTAGCGAGGTCATATAAATGCGTTATCAGTCATCAAGGCCAAAACGGCGTTTTTTAGCAGGTGTTCGCTGTCCAAAATGCCAGGCGATGGATGCGGTGGTGCAAGTGAATATCGTTGATCCAGAGCCTGACGAATATATTGAATGTACACAATGTGGACATACAGAGCATCGCCCTGACCCTGACGCTATCAGTGCTAAGAATCATCTCGAAGATCAGCTGATTCACGATGCGATGAGCACAGGCACTAGCGGCACCGTCAAATTTAAATCCTAAACATGTGCTGATTTTCAACGTCAAGTTAAAATAGCTAAAAGCCTATCTATCAATAGATAGGCTTTTTATTTTGAGTTTGCTATAGTATATACAATTACATTTCTGACATAAATCGACAACAGTATGAAAAATCCAAATATGCGTCCTTTGCCCACAAAATCACTAAAAGAAAATGCTAGCAAACCATGGAAAAAATGGTTGTTAGTTTTAGTATTGGCAACCATACTTATTGGTTATTTGATTTGGAAAGTAGCTTTGTCTAATACCAACCAACCTTTTCCTGTCACGAAACAGATTGAAGCAACGCAGCCTGTTTCTACGCCACTCGATAGTGCAGCGAGTGACTCGGGTAATGAAACTCCAGAAGTAGAGGACAGTAGCGATGCTTCTTCTTTAAATGGTGATGTGCTTACCCCTGAAACCATCTTAAATGCGCCATTACCAGAAAGTGATAGCTTGGCTAAAGAAGAGATAGATCGTTTAGATGACGAGCTTAAGCGTCTGACTGAACAAGAAAAACTTGCCGCTGAACAACTGGCTATGAACAAACAGTTGGCTGAAATGAAGGAAGAGCAGATTGCACTGGTTGAACAACAGTTAGCACAATTAGAGGCGGGTGATACCGTTAAAACCGCAACAGAATAAAATCATAGCTATGTAAAAGTGATGGCAATGGCAACTCTACAACTGACCCACGCCCCTATTCTAAATAGCAGCGCACAGCTACTTATCCTGCCCGTTAATACAGCGGGCATCCTGCTAGATCCTGTACTCACAAGAGCTAAAACGTTATTTCCTGATAATTATCAACGTTACTATCGTGCGTGCCGTGATGGTAATCTAAGCGTCGGTAGTTGCCTGCTTCACAAACGCTCTCGTGAGCAAGCAGGACTGGGTATCAGCAGTAATGGTAATCAACCCAGTTATATTGCCAATCTTATTATATCGGATCACCCTTATCATCCAGCACGCGCACGTTGGCTAGAAGAAGCATTGACTGATTGTCAGCAACAGCTTATCCCATTGATACGCTACCAAGGTATCCGTCGGATTGCTCTCCTTGCACGTCCGCTTATATATAATAATGCAAGGGACAATATGACTGACAAACTCAATGCAGAAAACTCAGTCCCTTTAGATTGGGTTACTGATATTTTGCCATTACTGACTGAACGACTACAAGCATTGCCCAAGCTGCGAATCGATATACATCTACCCAAAAGCGTTGAAATCTAAGACCAAATAAAATAATGACAAGGCAGAGTACAGCCTTTGATATTCAAAAAACATTACTCTAATAATGACTTCAATGCTATGCTGAATCCTACATTCTCTGCCTGAGAGTGCATGATTATTTATCATAAAGGATAAGGATACCCTATGAAAGTTCTTAGAACCCCTGATGAACGCTTTGCAAACTTGCCCGATTACAACTTTGCGCCGCACTATACAATGGTAGATGACGGTGAAGGTGGCGAGCTTCGTGTACATTATCTGGATGAAGGTCCAAAAGATGCCGATCCAGTTTTACTCTTACATGGCGAGCCTTCTTGGTGCTATCTATATCGTAAAGTGATACCAATACTGACAGCAGCAGGACATCGTGTCATTGCGCCAGATCTCCCTGGATTTGGGCGCTCAGACAAACCTACTGACCGTACTGACTACACTTACCAGCGTCATGTTGACTGGATGCAATCAGTACTTGATCAATTAGAGCTGACGAATATCACATTATTTTGTCAAGATTGGGGTGGCTTGATTGGCTTACGTCTCGTGGCAGAAAACCCAGACAAATTTACTCGAGTAGCAGCTGGCAATACCATGCTCCCCACTGGTGATCACGATCCAGGAGAAAGCTTCCGAAAATGGCAGCAGTTCTCACAGGACACTCCGACGTTTCATGTCGGTAGTATCATTAATAGTGGTACCACAACCGAACTATCACAAGCAGTCATTGCTGCTTACAATGCACCGTTCCCTGATGAATCTTATAAAGAGGGAGCAAGGCAGTTTCCCATATTAGTCCCTACCACACCTGATGATCCCGCTTCAGAAAATAACCGTGCGGCTTGGGGGCAGCTCACCAAATGGACGAAGCCTTTTATTACGCTGTTTAGCGACTCTGATCCTGTCACTGGTGGTGGAGATCAAATCATGCAAAAGCTGATTCCCGGTACTCAAGGTCAAGCACACACAATCATTGCGAATGGTGGTCACTTCCTACAAGAGGACCAAGGTGAAAAGCTGGCTGAGCTGCTGATTGCATTTATCAACGACACCCCTAAGCGCTAAGTGCAAGACTAGTGCGTGTCTTCAATTCACTCGATAGTCATCTCAATGGGCTAAAAATGGCTGAGTCTTGCCAAACATCGTCAAATAGCTGGTTAATATCCTGATATTATCTGCGCTATTTTCCTTGTTTGACGGCAATTTATCTCATTTTTATCACCATTTTTGAAATGAAGACACGCCCTAGCCACTTATTTTTAGTCATTTATTTATTCACATAAATAATAGCCATAAAAAAACCGCCTTGAGCACTTATAACAAGTATCTCAAAGCGGTTTTTTACTTGGTAAAGACTAACGAAACCAATGACTAACGATTAGTTTTGTTCGATACCTTTCATAGTCAGCTTAATGCGACCACGGTTATCAACGTCTTGAACGAATACTTTCACGACCTGACCTTCTTTTAAGTAGTCTGATACATTTTCAACGCGCTCTTCTGCGATTTGTGAGATATGTACTAGACCGTCCGTGTTTGGCAAGACGTTAACGAACGCACCGAAGTCAACAATGCGAGCAACCGTACCTTCATAAGTCTTACCGACTTCAACTTCAGCAGTCAATGCTTCGATTTTGCCAATAGCGGCTTTGGTTGCGGCTTTGTTTTCACCAAAGATACGAATTGTGCCACCATCATCGATATCGATCACTGCACCAGTTTCTTCAGTTAACTGACGAATCATCGCGCCGCCTTTACCGATTACATCACGGATTTTGTCCGGATTGATTTCGATAACCGCATAGTTAGGTGCATGAGCATTGATTTCAGTACGGCTCTCTGGCAATACTTGATTCATAGCGTCTAAGATATGGATACGACCAGCATGGGCTTGTTTCAGCGCTTGCTCCATGATGTCTGGGGTAATACCTTCGATTTTGATGTCCATCTGTAACGCAGTGATACCATCTTTAGAACCAGCCACTTTAAAGTCCATATCACCAAGATGGTCTTCATCACCCAAGATATCTGACAATACAGCGAAACGCTCGCCTTCTTTTACTAGACCCATCGCGATACCCGCGACTGGTGCTTTTAATGGTACGCCTGCATCCATTAGTGCCAAGCTTGCACCACAAACAGATGCCATAGACGATGAACCGTTTGATTCAGTAATCTCTGATACCACACGGATAACGTACGGGAAGCGTTCGCTATCTGGAAGCATCGCTTGTACACCGCGGCGTGCTAGACGACCATGACCGATTTCACGACGTTTTGGAATACCTTCACGACCCGTTTCACCTACTGAGAAATGCGGGAAGTTGTAATGCAACATGAAATGGTCACGAATCGTGCCACCCAATGAGTCAATCATATTAACATCACGGCTGTTACCCAATGTAGTAGTAACCAATGCCTGCGTTTCACCACGTGTGAACAACGCTGAACCATGTGTATATGGCAATACACCAACTTGTACGTCAAGCGCACGAACGGTTTCAAGATCACGACCATCGATACGTGGCTTACCTGACAAAATATTGTCACGAACCGTACGATACTTAAGATCATTATAGATTTCTTTGAGTTCAGATACCGTATCAGCATAAGTTTCTGACTCAGCATCACCAGCAAGCGCATCGATAATTGACTGTTTAATTTCATCTAGCTTAGTATAACGTGCTTGCTTGTCAGTAATCGTATATGCATCAGCAACTTGCGCGCCAAACTGCTCTTTCATGCTACTGGTAAGCGCTTGATCACGCTCAGGAGCAGAATATTGCTGCTTAGCAGTACCAACTTCTTCTGCCATTGATACAATGTTATCAATAACGATTTGCTGTTGCTGATGACCGTATAGTACTGCGCCCAACATTTGATCTTCTGACAATTCAGCCGCTTCTGACTCAACCATCAATACAGCAGACTTAGTACCAGCTACAACCAAATCAAGATCACTGGTTTCGAGCTGCTCAGTCGTTGGGTTTAGTACATATTCGCCGTTAATAAAACCAACACGAGCAGCCGCAACAGGACCATTAAATGGTGCGTCAGAGATAGCTAGCGCTGCTGATGCACCGATTAGTGCGGCGATATCTGCTGACTGGGTTTTATCTGATGATACAACGGTCGCCGTAATTTGGATTTCATTAACGTAACCTTCAGGGAATAGCGGACGAATCGGACGGTCAATCAGGCGTGAGGTTAGGGTTTCAAATTCGCTCGCACGACCTTCGCGTTTGCCGTAAGCACCTGGGATTTTACCCGCTGCATACATTTTCTCTTGGTAGTTTACGGTTAGCGGAAAGAAGTTTTGACCCTCTTTGGCTTCTGATTTTACGACTGCTGCGACTAGGACGGTAACGCCGCCCATATGAACTAAGATAGAGTTTGCTTGACGTGCAACGCGACCCGTTTCAATAACAACCTGCTGGTTGCCATATTGGAATTCACGCTTAATAGTGTTGAACATTGTCATATAATCTTCCTAATGTTGACTGACAAAATAATATCAGCGCTATAACAAGCTGATATCTGTCATTAAAATTCTGTGTATATGGCTATCAGCTGACATAATTACTATTAAAAAGCATATCAACCAATGCCAATAACGTTACTTGGTTATCTCATATATTTGTCTAAGTTGGACATCGTACTATTATATATATTCGGTCGTACAATTTTAGCTTTACCATGAATACTATCACAAAGACTCTAGGTCTAAAGACTTTGATGCTAAAAACCCTACAGGCTGTTCTGGTCTGATCTGATAAGTGTCAGCTATTTACGCTACTCACTAAACTAAGCCATAAGTATTTTATCAAAAATCGCCATATCTATAGCAGATATACTATCAAACTCACAAGGCATTATTTTACAGTGATTTATAGCTATTGACCAATTAATTACAAGGTAGTGCCATTATCGTCAGAAAATACTATTTAAGCTGCTTGGTTAGTATAGCTTACTCCTGCATTTCTCTTAGACACTCTCTGGAAGTAGATATCATTTACATTATCTGAGTACTAATTTTAAAATGAATAAGCATAAAAAAACGGCGTGAAACTATTCCACACCGTTTTTAGAAAAATCTATTTTATCGATACCAGCAAACAGTTTCTAAGCGGCTTAACAAAAAAGCTAAGGTCATACCAAATCATGGTATTCCTGAATATCTCAACCACTCGTACTGTTATCGCCAAATTAACGACGTAGACCTAACTGGCTGATTAGAGTAGTGTAACGACCAAGGTCTTTACCTTTTAAATAATCAAGCAGTTTACGACGCGTGTTAACCATACGGATAAGACCGCGGCGGCTATGATGATCTGCTTTGTGTGCTTTAAAGTGATTCTGCAAATCGTTAATACGAGCACTCAGTAAAGCGACTTGAACTTCTGGAGAACCAGTGTCGTTTTCGCCACGTTGGTATTGAGCAATGATTTGTTCGCGATCAGTATTAGTTAGCATAAATATCTCCGGCAATGCTAAGAACTTTAAGACAAGCTACGATATGTAGCCAACTTTAAAGTAATAGAATAAATAAAATAACCTGTGCGTCATTCAGGACAACCCTGCATTACTAGAGTAGACCTAGTGTACGACAAGCTCAGATAACAACCACTTAATATGTTTTGAATCCTACCCCGCATTTAGCTATAGCACTACTTAACTAAAGTAATGGGTTAAATACAGTGCACTATCTAAAACCTAGTTTAAATGTGAGGAGGATTATAACAAAAAACTGCTGAACTAACAGCAGTTTTTGATGACAACATATACTAAAAGCGTAAACACTTACTAATTGCCACCATGTGAGTCTGCTTGTGTCGTATGTCGACCAATTGCATCATTATCTAAAGGCGCAGTGGTTGCCTCTGCTAAACTAACTGGAGCTTCATCTTGAGGATCTAGCTCTTTATATAGCTCATCAATCTCTTTTTCTTGCGCGTCCATATTGTTCGGTGAATTACTCATATTAGCTCCTGAATTATTTTTTGGACTAATTGTATTTGCACTCATCAATAACACGGCGTGCAAACTATAAAAGTATCGATATCACTTTATTATAAGTAACATATTAGAAACCTACTTGTCTTCTTTTGAACTTTCTACATTAGCTGCAATACGATCTGCAGCTGCTTCACTACTTTCATTATGGTTGTCTTCAGTCTGACTTTCAAGCGCTGCTTCCGCTGAATCAGAACGTTGTTGTTCAAGTTTAGTATCATTTGGATTAGTATTTGACATAGTATCGTCCTCAGTTATGGTTATAAATGATTTAAATATAGTGATACTGAATAATTATGAGACAGAGACTCTAAGATAGTGCTTTATCTATAGCATCAACAAAGTTGGGAATATCGTCTGGGTTACGCGAAGTAATAAGATTATTATCAACTTGCACTGTTTTATCTACATATTTTGCACCAGCATTTTCTAAATCCGTCTGAAGCGTAGGATAGGCAGTTAGTGTTTTACCTTTAGCAATACCTGTGTTGATCAGCACCCAAGGAGCATGACAAATAACAGCCAATGGTTTATTCGAGTCATTGATGGCATCAATTATTTCATGAGCTTGTTTATTACCTCGAATAGTATCAGCATTCACAGTACCGCCTGGTAGTACCAGTGCATCATAATCATTGGTATTAGATTCGCTTACAAAGATATCAGCAGTGAAAACATCACCTTTATCGACATCCTGATTCATGGCTTGCACTTCCTTTTTATCGTTTGTTGTTATAAGAAGTGTTTTGTAGCCTTTATCTTTTAATTGATTATTAACATCTTCGTACTCTGCTTGCTCAAAGTAATTATGCAGTAAAAAAGCAATGGTTTTCATAGTTTTCCTTTTGTTATCTAGTTAGTTTTTATGGACCAGTATATTTTTATAAATTA
>NZ_JBQSVP010000055.1:0-20074 GCF_052376345.1 Psychrobacter sp. AOP5-GZ1-6
GTTAGACAGCAATTTATCCCATCTCTATCATCAAAATGAGGTCACACCCTAACCTCATTACAAACGTCACATAATTTGCTAAAGATATACAGTAAGGTCATAAAAACGACTTGCCATAAACAGCCATACTGCGCAATAAATGATAATATTGATTTATCATCTTGAAATATTGCACCAAATACTAAAAGTTAATTGTCTTTTTTATCGTTACTTCACCTTTCTTCTACCCGTATTTTTTAAGGATAATATTATGAGTAATAAAAACAATCACCCTGATAGTCCTGTTATCGAAAGCACTGTCGTAAAAGTCAGTGATGTAAAAACTAAAGAGGCAAAAGCAACCTCTACTGACAGCACTCAAAAAGAGGCAGCCGTTAATACCATTGTTAGTGATTCAAAAAAAGAGAACGTTGCGGAAGAAGTTGCTGTTCCAAAAGCAGCTAATACTGCCAAAAAAACCCACTCAACCAAACCTAACTCAAGTCTAAAACGCGTGGCTGTTTTAGGTGGTAACCGTATCCCATTTGCTCGCTCGAATGGTTCATATGCTGACGTCAGCAACACTGATATGCTATCAGCCGCTTTGGATGGTTTGATTGAACGCTACAACTTGCAAGATGAAGTGTTAGGTGAAGTGGTCGCTGGTGCAGTTATGAAACTGAGCCGTGATATCAACCTTACTCGTGAAGCCACATTAAATACAGCCCTAAATCCACACACACCAACTTATGACATTTCACAGGCTTGTGGTACTGGTTTACAAGCGACTTTCGCTTCTGCCAATAAGATCGCATTGGGCCTTATCGATTCAGCCATTACTGGTGGTGTCGATACCACCTCTGACGCCCCTATCGCGATTGGCGATGGATTACGTAAAGTCCTGATTAAATTGGGTGCAGCGAAAGACAACAAGCAGCGTCTAAAAGCACTGATGGGTTTGAATCCAAAAGACTTAATAGACTCACCGAAAAACGGAGAGCCACGCACTGGTCTATCAATGGGTGAGCATCAAGCAATCACTGCGCTTGAGTGGAACGTTAGCCGCGAAGCCCAAGATGAGCTTGCTTTTAACAGTCACAAAAACCTAGCACGCGCTTATGATGAAGGCTTTTTTGATGACTTAATCACACCATATAAAGGTCTGACTCGTGATAATAATCTGCGCCCAGACACAACGCTAGAAAAGCTGGCCAAACTAAGGCCTGTATTTGGCAAAAAGAATGCCAAACCAACGATGACAGCAGCCAACTCTACTCCATTAACAGATGGCGCTTCTTGCGTGCTATTAGGTACTGATGAATGGGCAAAAGAACACGGCCTTAAACCATTGGCTTATATTGTCTATCAAGAAACAGCTGCGGTAGACTTCATTGGCAAATCTGGCACAACTGAAGGCTTACTGATGGCACCTGCTTATGCCGTACCACGTATGCTGAAACGAGCTGGCCTAACGTTACAAGACTTTGATTTTTATGAAATTCATGAAGCTTTTGCATCACAAGTACTGTCAACATTAGCAGCTTGGGAAGATGAAAGTTTCTGTGAAGAGCGTTTAGGACTGGATGCACCACTTGGCTCTATTGATCGTAGTAAGCTCAACGTTAATGGCTCATCATTGGCAGCAGGTCATCCATTTGCAGCTACTGGTGGTCGTATATTAGCGACTGCAGCTAAACTACTGGATCAAAAAGGCTCTGGTCGTGCGCTTATCTCTATCTGTGCAGCAGGTGGTCAAGGAGTAACGTGTATCTTAGAAAAATAATCAAGATACCTTGTGTTTAGCCTATTGAGATGACTATCGAGTGAATTGAGGTCACCCATTAGCTTTATAAATACTAAAATAACAGGAATGCACTAAGTTATTGCCTTACTCAGTACATACCATAAAAAATGTCCTTTAATTCATGTAAAGGGCATTTTTTATTGCCTATAGTTTGTTATTATAAAAGTGAATTAGGGAGTAGCATTTTACAAAACTTGATATGCCAACCAAAGGTAACATTTATGGGTAAAACTAAATATTTGTTAAAACAACTACGGCAAATCATTTTTGGTTCTGAAAAAATCAACATAACCGAGCCCAATACAACAGCTGATTTTCAGTCTCTAACAACCAAAGAACACATTGATCAATATAATCGCGAACAAGAAATTCTATCTGAGCGTATCGAAAAAGAAGTGCTTGATGATGAACTGCGACGAAAAATGCACCAAGACTTAATCGATACCTATGATGAAGAGCTAGAAAATGAAATAGATGACTATGCGCGTGACTTTCGTTTTGACGGACGCGAAATGAGTGATCAAGAAAAGCTAGATCGTCGTACATACTTCCATGAACTGGTACGACTACAACGAGAGCTTATCAAACTACAAGATTGGGTAGTAGATCGCGGTGAGCGCATTATCGTCATCTTTGAAGGACGAGATTCTGCTGGTAAAGGTGGTGCTATTAAGCGTATCACTCAGCGCCTAAATCCAAGAGTTTGTCGTGTTGCAGCCCTACCCGCGCCAACAGAACGTGAGCAAACGCAATGGTATTTTCAACGCTATGTCGCCCACTTGCCAGCCGCAGGTGAAATTGTACTGTTTGACCGTAGTTGGTATAACCGCGGTGGTGTCGAGCACGTGATGGGCTTCTGTACAGACGCACAGTATGAGGAGTTTTTTCAATCGGTGCCTGATTTTGAACGTATGTTAGTACGCTCTGGCATTCGTCTGGTGAAATACTGGTTTTCAATTACCGATGACGAACAACATGCGCGTTTCATGAGCCGAATGTATGATCCGCTCAAACAATGGAAACTTTCACCGATGGATTTGCAATCACGCCGGCGGTGGGAAGACTACACCAAAGCAAAAGAGACCATGTTTGAACGTACCCATATTCCTGAAGCTCCATGGTGGGTCGTAGAAGGCAACAATAAAAAACGTGCAAGGCTAAACTGCATCGCACACTTACTCGACCAAATTCCTTATAAAGAAGTGCCTCGTGATGAGGTTGAGTTACCCAACCGTAAACGCGATGATGAATATTATCGTGAGCCTATTCCAAATGATATGTATGTGCCGCCTCGTTATTAACATGCCTCATCAACAGTCGATATTTCTCCAAATTTATTTAAAAACAGCTCATCAAAAAAGCAGCCTTATATCAAAATATAGGGCTGCTTTTTTATGGTGATATCTATTTAAAACCAATCGTAATAGAGAAAATAGTCATCAATATTAATATCACATGGTATAAGTCGACTGCAAGCCATCTATTTTACCAGCCAACAATCGCTCAACTTCATTTTTAATTCTTTGACCAGCAATGTCAGTACCAATTTGTACCGCAAAACCTGCTGGACGACTACCTTGTGTTTTAGAGTTTATCCACACCACCTTACCATTCATAGGTAAACGTTCGCTTGAATTCGGTAAAGTCACAGCGATAAATACCTCATCACCTAACTGATGCGACTGGTTAGAGGGTACAAATAAGGCTCCATTACTCACAAAGGATAAGTAACTGGCATATAACGTCTCGATACTTTCCATATGGCAGGTCAATACTCCGCCGCGTCCTGGCATTGCCATAGTTAGCTTCCTTTATTAATTAGGTTGATTATATTGTTATGAGTGACTAACGGTATGTAAACTAAAGCATCAGTGATATATTAAACTATATCCAAACAGCATAAAAACTACTTTATAAATATGCCATTTCCTGCATTAGCTTATCATAGGCAAATTTTTCTTGCACATTTTGTTGCAGAGAAATTTTGGTCTGTTGCAAGCTATTCGCAAATGCCTCTAAACCACTAGCAGCCGGTTGATAAGACTCTAATAAGCCAGATAGATTGACGTCTTTTTGCAATTCATCAAGCCCTAAACAAACACGGCGTATATCAAGCAACATCAATTCAGATAGCTGAATAAATTCAACGATACTTAACTGGTTTTGCCAATAATCACTGGCAGCTATACTACTACGCTTACCACTACGCAATGCTTGCCACGTCGTCAGCCATAGTCCACGCTTGCTATACCACACCGCTTGCGCCAATGCTATCGCCGCTAAAGGCGCACCATTAGCTAATTGTATCAGTTGATGAATGGCATCTGTACCAACTGCTTCTCGGTTGACCGTATGTCCTAATGCCTGTGTCACATAATCAGCAGCTAACCTCGGCTCAATCGCCTGTAACGCCAATTGCTGTACGCGGCTTTTAATAGTTGGTAATAGCTGCGAAGGTGTATCACTGATCAAAAACAAATGAACTTGTGCTTGCGGTTCCTCTAGGGTTTTGAGTAGCGCATTAGCTGCAGCAATAGTCATTTTTTCAGCATGATCTAACACACATATCCGCAGTCCTTGTCCACCTTGATAGATAAAAGGTTGCAAGGCTCGGATATCATCTACTTTAGTCTTTAGAACACTATGACTAGCTGCTTTACTAGTTTTTTTATTTTTGGCAGTGCTGCTCAGATTTTCCTTCTTAGCAGTATGATCAACACTCATCGGTGTGCTGACCAATGGCAAGACTTGTAAGCTTGGATGTGTACCTGATCTTAGCCATTGACAGCTCTCACACACGCCGCAAGCACCTGTTGGATGGCTATTACGGGTACGACATAACAACCAAGCGACCAATCGCCATACAAAAGCTCGCTTACCCATGCCCTGCATACCTGCTGCCAATAATGCATGTGGCAAAGGTTGCTGCTGTAATACTCGTTGCGTTAGTTGTGACCATAACGTTTGCTGCCATGGTAATAAAGGTGCAAAATAAACATCATCTGCAACGCTGGTATTATCTGTTATATCACTCATCGTTACCGTCCTGTCACATTGCTCGATTATTTAAGAGATAGCGTGTCAGTACGCTATAAATACAGTGATGATATTTTGGTTAGGCTATCATTTAATGGGGTTTTGAAAGTCAGCCAAGCTCATGCTGTTTAGGCGATCCAAATCTTCTTGTGTATCAACACCTGCAGGTAAGTGACAATCTGCTTGTGCAATCGCAATATGTCCACCATTTTCCAAAACACGTAACTGCTCTAAGCTCTCAAGCGTTTCCAGCGGTGTTTGTGACCAATGTACAAATTGCTGCAATAGACGCACGCGGTACGCATATAATCCTAAGTGGCGATAGGCGTTTTTTGGTGTTTGTTTTTGTTCTTCATTAGCTAACACAGCATCACGGTCACAAGGAATAGGTGCTCGACTAAAATAAAGCGCACGCTGTACATTAGCGGACTGTTGACTCACCACCTTTACTACCGACGGACGCATAAAGGTTTCATAGTCATCGATAGGCTCACATAACGTAGCCATTACGCTATCACTATCTGCTACCAAGAGTGCTTTGACTTGCTCCAATAACAAAGGTGGAACCAGTGGCTCATCGCCCTGCATATTGACCACGATATCATGATCAGCCCACCCTTTTATGGCAGCAACTTCTGCCAAACGATCGGTACCTGATGCATGTTCAGCACTAGTCATGACCACATCAAAACCCGCTTCCATACAGATCTTTGCTATTTGCTCATTATCAGTGGCAATACACATATCATCAGCAAATTTCGCTGTTTGTGCTTTTTCAGCGACCCATAGAATCATTGGCTTACCATGTATTTTTAGCAGTGGTTTACCAGGTAATCGTGTGCTTTTGAAACGAGCAGGAATGACAATATGAGTTTTAGCCGGCATAACAACTGATGACATGGTTAATTCCTATAGAATTTTTTATATGACTATAAATCTTTACTTTTATAATAAACGGTATTTCCAATATTTTGACTAGGGCATGTTGAACCGTTACAAATAGGTACTGCTGATCGTATGAACACAAAGCCTTAGGCTAAAAACTCCTCAGGCTCAATTGTATTTATATCGGTGCAGTCCTGATGCCTAATGTCTGTAGCTGCTGTTGTAATGCATCATAACAACTATCAGAAAGTGCAGCCGTTACCGGCAATACCCACAGCCTATTCACCAGATTTTCGCAATCATCGTTAAGTGGTTGCTTAGCTGTATATTCGAATAACAAGGCTTTTATTTTTACTGCATCCTTGCTGGTTATAACAATCGGATAATCGTGATACTGCAACAGCTCAGCCAAACTAAAATCATGATGATCAGGATATGCATGCCCAATGACATCAAAACCCAGTGAACTTAGCGTATCAAAAAACCGCTGCGGATAGCCGATACCACTCACAGCATGTACTTTTTTACCAGTACTAGGCGCATCAGCACTGGCCTTAATACTAATTATTTGAACATCAGTTACTTGAGGAGCGACTACAGTAGGTTGCCACAAGCGTTGCATATTTTCAGCTGTCAGATGCATTGTCAAACGGCTGCTTTGATACTGGCTATTTCCATCGTTGCTATCATCTAAATCTGCGCTTAGCTTTTCATGATAGATAACAGTTGCGCCTTTTAAACGTGAAATAGGTTCACGTAAAAATCCAGTGGGGAGTAATTGTTCATTACCAAAACCCCGTGACGCATCGACGACAATCCACTCGATATCACGTTGTAAGGCATAATGCTGCAAACCATCATCAGCAATAACCAATTGCAAATCTGGGTGCTTATCCAGCAAAGTAGTGATTGCCTGTTTACGATTGGGACATACCGCCATTGGCACATTGGTCGTATTAACAATTAAACAGGGCTCATCTCCGACCACACTAGGCAAGCTATCTGCACTAACCAATGATGGCATCTTATTAGTATCACCACCATAACCACGGCTAATGACACCCACCTTGATACCTTCTCCTTGCAATTTATTTACCAAAGCAATAATCAATGGTGTCTTGCCACTACCACCAACACTGATATTACCAATAACCATCACTGGGACAGGGGCTCGATAACTTTTTAACAGACCTAGTTTGTATGCCTGACGGCGAAGCATCGAAATGATTCCGTACAGCCAACTGATAGGTAGCAATAACCATAACCAACCAGCTTGGCGTTGCCATGCTCGCGTTACTGTCGTCTCAAAGCTCATAATTATTGACTACTTATTCTATAAGTTCAGTATGGCTAAAATAGTAAAACCGTTCCAAAATATTAGACCCTATTAACTATTCGCAAATAGATACTGTCAGTGCCATACTCGAAGGGTTAAACACGCCCTAATAAACACACTTATTCAAAGTCGCGGTCATACATTTGTGCATAATAGCCTTGTAATTTCATCAACTCTTGGTGCGTACCTAACTCTACAATCTGTCCAGCATCTAACACAGCAATGCGATCAGCTGACTCAATGGTCGTTAATCGATGAGCAATCACCAAGGTCGTGCGGTCTTTCATCACATTATCAAGTGCTTGCTGAATATAATGCTCTGACTCATTGTCTAGCGCGCTGGTCGCCTCATCTAAGATCAAAATTGGCGCATCTTTTAATAGCGCTCGAGCAATAGATAAACGTTGACGTTGCCCACCAGATAACTGTAATCCTTCAGCTCCGATTTCACTCTGATAGCCGTTTGGCATTTGCATAATAAAATCATGAGCAAAAGCATCTTTAGCAGCACGCTCAACTTCAGCTTGTGTTTTATTGGCTAGGCTGCCATAAGCGATATTGTTAAATACTGTGGTATTAAACAGCACCACTTGTTGATTAACCATCGCAATCTGAGAACGTAAACTCTCTAACTTAATATTTTCAATAGGCATACCATCTAACGTAATCTGCCCTGAAGAAGTTGATAAGGTACGTGTCAGTAAATTAACTAAGGATGACTTACCAGCTCCGCTTCGTCCTACTAATGCAACGGTCTCTCCTGCACGTATATCTAAAGTGAAGTCACTCAGTGCCACTGTTGAATCTGGGTACACCAAGCTGACATCATTCAGTTTCATCTCACCTGATAAGTTCGAGCTAAGAGTGCCTGTATCTTTTTCTTCTGGCTCATCGAGCAAAGCAAAAATTGACTCACCTGCCGCGATACCTTTTTGTAGCTTTTGATTGACATCCGTTAGCGAACGCACAGGTTTACTGAGCAACCCTGCAGCGGCTATATAGGAGATGAACTCACCAGCTGAAATATTATCAATCACCGATGGACGCAGTGCGAGCCATACAACAACCGACATAGCTATTGCCATCAACAGCTGTACGGCTGGTGTATTAATGCTATTTGTAACGACTATTTTCATACCTTGGCGTAAGTTCTTTTTTGATGTTTTATTAAAACGTTCAGCCTCGTATGCTTGTCCCCCATAGTTTTTGACCACTTGATAACCACCAATGACTTCGTTGGTAATATGACTGACATCACCCATCGTCTCTTGAATACCTTTAGACAGCTTAAGGTAGCGCTTGGATGCGATACGAATTAGCCACAGAATTGGCGGCAATACGAGAAACAAAATTAAGGTTAAGCGCCAATTGCTATAGAGCAAAAAGCCTATCAATGCTAATACTGTCAAGCCATCACGTAGTACAGTCTTCATTGACTCTGTACTAGCAGCAGTTACCTGCTCAACATCAAATATGAGCTTCGACGAGATCGTACCTGCTGGATTGGCCAAATAAAATGAGCTTGGTAGACGCAACAATTTATTAAAAACTTCCACTCGCAACTCATAAACCAAATTGCGCGAAACCAAAGCAGAATAATAGTTACCCAAAAAACTACCTAAACCACGCACAAAAAACAACACCACAATCAATAATGGAAACAAATTCTGTTTGCTCTGATCACCTTGATTGATAGAATCAGTGATGTACTGTAAAAGTTTGGCAACCCATATCTCTGTCCCCGCATTAATAGCAAAACCTAAAATAACCAGTATCAAGGCCCACCAGTAAGGCTTGAGATAACGTAGTAGACGCAGTAGCGTCTGATGTTTAGGGGTGCTTGATGGCTTTGCTGACAACTTTTTAGCAGCATTTTTATTAGCGTTGGGTTGGTATGCTTGGCTCATAAAAGCCTCAATTTGAGTATCTTGGTATGAATGGACTGTACTCAAAGTACAGTTTTATAGGAGTGTTTGTGACACTAAAACAGCAATCGTCAATTCACAATAATTCAGATATTAAAAAGTGAGTAACAGCACTACAGATAGTAGACTGAGCGAAAATAACACCGTCTCTGATTCATAAGAAATTGACTATCTATTACTGCGGTAACGGCTGACCAAGTGGCACAACTGTGCTGATATTAAGGTTCAAGAATCCTAATTTTCCCGCAATGTCCATCACCCTTACAACAGATTGATGAGTGGCATTGGCATCTGCAGCAATTACAAATAGCATGTCACGATTACTACCCGCTTCTTGCTGTAGCATACTGGTCAATTCAGCCTCATTACTGCTAGCAAGCGTGATACCATTGACCAAATAACTACCATCTTCTTGAACGGCTACTTCGATGCTGTTTTGTTGTTCTGTTTGCTCAACACCTTCTGCTTCAGGAAGAATAATATTTAAACGACTAAAATGATTAAACGACGTTGCAAGCAGCAAAAACACGATCAAAAATAGTAAGCAATCAATCATTGGTGTTAGATTAATCTCAAGTGGTTCAACGGTTGGTTTTCTAAAGCGCATATCACTCTCTTTAATATTTTACTGTGCTTTGACATATACAACCGTCTACAAATACTATTTTCTAAAAAAACAGTAAGGAAAACGAGTGCAAATGCTATGCATTATAGGCTAAACGATTTTGACACAGCCAATTATATTTTTGGGGTTTTTATAAAATAAACAAGAATATTAAGAAGTCGCTGCTGCATCTTTATGCTTTGAGCTTAAGGCATCTAACGCAGGTGTACTCACTACGATATTTTCCAACGATGCATTAGAATCAGACTCTTTAGCACCAAAACTCTGTGTATTTCCTAACAAATGGTAATCATACAGCTCTTGAATCATTAATCCCGCTTGGGTCTCAAACTGGGCATTGATATCAATGATACGGCGCTGAAAATAACGATAACCAACCAATGCAGGAATAGCCACAATCATACCAGCGGCAGTAGTAATCAATGCCTGTGACACCCCAGCAGCAAGCATGGTTGGGTCTTGCATTGCGCCATCAGTGATTGCCAAAAACGAAGAAATAATACCCAATACCGTACCCAACAACCCAAGCAACGGCGAGATTGCACCTATGGTGCCAAGCATATTAATATTTTTTTCTAACTGATGCACTTGCACGCTCGCACGGTTCTGCATATGCATTGTCATAGACTCTAAACCATACTCACGATACAGCAAACCAGTCGCCAAAATATCACCCAAAGGTGTCTTTTCTTTGACATTCATCAATTGCGTACGGCCAATACTACCATTTTCACGTAGGCGAGTTATCAGCTGTTCGCGTAACCGGCCAGGTACAATTTTATTAAATTGTAAAGTATGACTACGCTCAATAATGATAACTAGTGCTAATATTGAGCACACTACGATAGGCGTCATCAACCAACCACCTGCTTTTACCAACTCCCACATACTAACTCTCTTTTATACTTTTATAAAAATAGTGGTAACTAAGATAGCTCAACTTTGTACAACCATGACAAACCTGATAAATATCTTAAGCCTGTGCTTCTATGTGTTTAATCAAAGCTGCTAACTGATCTTCATTTTGAAAGAATATCTCAACACTACCATGCCCATCTTTTTTATGCTTAAGCTTAACTTCAGCGCCAAGCATGTCTGTTAATCTCTGTGTCAAACGCTCAGCATCACGAGACTGTGCTTGTTCGGTACGATTAGTTTTAGAGACCGGTTGCAAAATTGACTTAACAAGTTTTTCAGCTTCACGTACGGTCATCCCACCATCGATTATTTTTTGGGCAATAATCGGCTGTTGTTCAGAAGATAAAGCTAGCAGTGTGCGAGCATGACCCATATCTAGTGCGCTGGTTGCTAAATGGTCTTTTACCGTGTCGTGTAACTGATTCAGGCGCAGCAAGTTCGATACTGTTGTACGTGCCTTGCCAACAACTTCCGCAATCATCGCATGACTCATACCAAACTCAGTATGAAAACGTTGTAACGCTGCTGCTTGTTCAATCACAGACAAATCTTCACGTTGGATATTCTCAATCAAGGCAAGTGCAATAGCCAACTCATCAGATAATGCACGCTCAATTGCTGGGATAACGGCTTTACCAGCCATTTTTGCAGCACGCCAGCGACGTTCACCGGCGATAATTTCATGGGTAACAAACGCTTCACTCTTATCTTCATTGGCCAATAATGGTCGAATCACGATAGGCTGCATAACACCATGCTGCTCAATCGAAGATGCCAATTCAGCAAGTGCCGTTTCACTCATGTCACGGCGCGGCTGATACTTTCCTGCTTGCAAAAGCGTTACATCGATTTGCACCAAGCTAATTTGGTCTTCACTACTAACCTCTACTGCATTCACACGGTTCTTATTTGCAGTATTTTTAGCAACGTTTTTATTAATAGTGCGTGCCGCTCGTGTCTTACGATTGCCATTTTCAGCAGTATCGTTCGCTACGGTATCAGTCTCTGTGGGCTGTGCAGTCCGTTTCTCATTGACTGGCATGTTAGTCGCATTTCGCGTATCAATATCTGGTGTTTCAGCTGGCAAAGTCTTATCACGTGCCACTACATCATCTTGCAAGGCGGAGGCGGTGATTTGCTTTTCTTTTTTGATTGACCCTAACAAGGCATCTAAGCCTCGGTTGGCAGCCAACCCTCTTTTCTTCGCCATGATTACCTATCCTCTAACGCTAAAATAAAAGCCAAATAATGATTGATGCGGCTTACTCGTAAATATGATATTCGATGCTTATTTGTCTAATTTGTTCTGTGTACTTATAACCAGACTTTTTTTGATTACTAACAACTATCAGCTTTGTTTCATCACTTCAGCGGCCAGCTTTTGATAAGCGCGAGCACCTTTTGACCATCTTTCGTACGCGATAACAGGTAAACCATGTGCAGGTGCTTCTGCCAAGCGAATATTTCTTGGAATATGTGTCTTATACATGATATCGCCAAAGTGAGACTCCAATTCAGCAGATACATCACGAGCCAAGGTGTTACGCGCATCAAATAGCGTCCTCACGACACCGCGTATATACAGTTTCGGATTTAGCTCAGTTAGTCGCTCAATCGTCTGTGACAAATCTGCCAAACCTTCTAATGCATAGTATTCACACTGCATCGGAATAATAACACCATCGGTGGCAACCAGCGCATTAATCGTCAACAAGTTCAAACTGGGTGCACAGTCTATCACGACATAATCATAAGCGGGTTTTTTAGCCGCTATCTGATCGCTGACTAATGTCGCCATCGCTGTCTTGAACAGTTCATGACTATTAGTTTTATTCATCAAGGTGATATCCATACCAGCCAAATCACGATTAGCACCAATCACATCAAATCCTGCTGGACTGGTCACAATCGCCTCCGACAGTGAGACACCATCAAGCAAGACATCAGCGATGGTCAGAGTCAGCTCATTTTTATCTACACCTGTGCCGCTGGTCGCATTGCCTTGTGGGTCTAAGTCAATCAGTAATACATGCTTACGCTTAGCAGCCAAGCTAGCGGTCAAATTTACCGCTGTCGTGGTTTTCCCCACACCGCCTTTTTGATTCGCGATTGCTATGATTTCCATACACTCACTCAGTTTAATTAGAATTTATTACTATTATTTTTACTTTAGCCACTACAATATTTGCTACAAATATTTCAATCTGTCAAGCCAAGGCATCGTCCCTTGGGACATAAGACATATCAACTCTTCATTATACAAACAGCTCGCTTGATATCAATGCCATTCAATCATTATGTCGTTGTCATACAGACATAAACTCTGGTTCACAAAAAAAGTAATGGCTGTTTGCTAACTAAAAGGTGCTCATAGCTTAGACATTTTTGCGAAACAATTCAATTAAATGACGACTGTCATGCAAACGTGGCACTTTTAGCTTAATGGTTTTAAACTGCCAATCACTGTCTAGTACCTGTAACTCTTCATCACTCGGCACCTTACCTTTCATGGCACATAAATAACCGTCTTTTGCCAGCCTTGGCTGTGCCACCTCAACAAAATCTATCAAGCTAGCAAAGGCCCTAGAGGTAACCACGTCATAACTCGCTTCATGCGCTTCAATACGAGAAGCAATAGGCGTCATATTACTCAAACCAAGTTCGCTACTAATCTGCTTAATAAAACGGATTTTTTTCTGATTACTATCAAGTGCGCTACATTGACGCTCAGGTTGACAAATAGCAATAATTACCGCAGGTAATCCTGCACCAGTACCGATATCAAGTAACGACCCCGATGGCAAATGCGTTATAATAGCCAGGCAATCAATCACGTGTTTGATTAAAGCTTCTTCAGGATCGGTAATCGCCGTCAGATTATACGCTTTATTCCACAACAAAAGCTGGTCTAAGTACAATAATAATGTGCGCTGCTGTGTCTCACTTAAAGATAGACCCAGCTCATTTATTGCCTTTGCTAAAATATTGGCTAACGCTGGTAATTGTGAGCCAAGCTTAACAAAGCCAGTCGGATCAATACGGATATTGCCGATACTAGCAGACGACAAAGTAGTTTTAGCAGAATCTGACATACAACGAGTTACCCAGTTTTAACATGTTAACCGTCTATTTTATCACGCACTTTGCTCATTGAATAGTTGCAGATTGCACCAATGTTAGACATCTTATACTATCTACACTTAGATTGAGACGTTATTCTACTTCGGTAGTCGTAAACTCACTGTTAATTTTCATCTATTTTACTCATCTCACTAGAGCACGTCCTCATTTTAAAAAATAGTGGTCAAAATAGCCAATCTCAGTCACACAAAGTGCAACATAAATAATAACTGGCACAAAATCCATAACGAATATAGCTACTCTACCCTCTCAAGACGATATACCATATACCTATGATTGAACAGATACCTGCACCCAATTCTCAAATATCACGAAACACTAATAAAAAAGATACCAATAATATGGCAACACCCACTGCTAAATTGACAAACGATGAGCAAGAAAAAACAAATACACCGCACCCACTGTTTATAGAAGTAAAACAACGCTGCCTTATTAGCGCTGACCAGTTAAAGCGTTATAGCGAGCCAAACGAGCTGCCGACAGACACACGTACAGCACCTGATTTAGATGTTGGTTTTGGTCAGCAGCGGGCACTAAAAGCCTTGCACACTGCTTTAGATATACGGGCCAGTGGTTATCATGTGTTTGCTGCAGGAGAAAACGGCTTAGGTAAACGCACTGTTATCAGCCGCTTGCTAACGCGCATTGCAGCTGATGCACCAACACCAGATGATTGGGTTTATGTGCATAATTTTACCGATCCGCGCACCCCTTTAGCGTTGCGCCTGCCTGCTGGTCAAGCATTACTACTTCAACAGCAGGTAAGCAGTCTTTGGCAACAAGCAAAAAAACGGCTGAGCCAACGCTTTCGTAGCGATCAATATCAAAGCAAAATCGAAGCCATAAAAAACGATACGCATCAAAAAGAAAGTCATGCTTACGAAGCACTCAATGCTGAAGGTAAGCAGTACGACTTAGCATTAACGTTTCGCTCATTTGATAATAAAGCCATGTTCGTACACCCAAGCCAGCTAACGGTAGACAGTGATAACGATCAGGAAACCGAAATAGACAAAATATCTAACGATAATAAAAACAAATCAACGATAGCAGACGATCATCACGATAATACAGCCAGACTGAACGACAGTGCTGATAACAACTCCAATAATACAAACGATGATAGCCGCACCAAATCCGGCAACAGTGAATACGAATCTGAACTGAATAATTTTGTGCAAAAGAACCATATGCAAAAACGCTTGAGCCAGCTAACTATTGCTTTAGAGCGATTAGAAGATGAGGCCAACGATGCTATAGAAACACTACATCGCAATATCGCACGCCGCACACTACAGCCTTTATTCACTCCTATTTATAAACAGTTTGCCAACCAACCGCTGATCGTTGACTATCTAAAATCAGTATTTACCGATATGGTGACCCATGTAGAGCGTATCGTTAATGGTGATGATGAAGAGTTTGTAAAAGCAGTTTTGACCACGACACCAAGTCGTTACGCAGTCAATGTTATTGTTAGTCATACGCCAGATAGTGGTGCACCCGTCATTTTTGAGGATTTGCCAACGCACTTGAATTTACTGGGTCATGTTGAGCAAATCACCCAATTAGGCACAGTAACCACTGATGTCAGTATGATTAGAGCTGGTGCTTTACATCGTGCCAATGGTGGTTATCTACTATTAGAAGCCAGTCACTTGCTAGAGCATCCTTATGCTTGGCAAGGTCTCAAACGCGCGTTACAGTCACGAAAAATAAAACTCTCTAGCCTAGAGCAAATGCTTACCTTAACAGGGAGTTTATCATTAGCGCCTGCACCCATTGACCTTGATATCAAGGTAATTTTATTGGGCGAAGCCGACTTATATTATGAACTATTAGAACTTGAACCTGAGTTTGATGCCGTATTCAAAGTTCGCGCCGACTTTCATGATGATGTGGTTCGTACCAGTGAGCACGAATTGGCTCTAGTGGCAAAAATGGCTGATATCATTGACTATGCAAATCTTTATCCGTTTGATCGTAGTGCACAAGCTGCCCTACTTGAGCATTTAAGCTTACAGGCCGAAGACCAAGACCGACTCAGTCTACATAGTGATTTATTGATTAAGCTACTACATGAATCTAACCGCCATGCACGTTTGAGCGGTAACAATATCGTCGAGGCCTATCATGTCACACAAGCCATCGACGATATGGACGAACGTTCAGGATACTTACGTGACTTATATTGGGATGAGCTCAAAAATGGTCAGCAACTGATTCAAACACAAGGTAGCGCTATCGGACAAGTCAATGCGCTTACCGTTGTCAGCTATGCTGATAGTGAATTCGGCATGCCAGCCCGTCTGACTGCGGTTATCCAACCAAACATCGGTACTGGTGAAATTCTCGATATTGAGCGTGACGTAGATTTGGGTGGGAGCTTACACGCCAAAGGTATGCTGATTATGACCAGCTATTTACGGGCATTATTTAGTCAGCATCATGCACTGAACTTTAGTGCCTCACTCGCTTTTGAACAAAGCTACGCCCATATCGATGGCGATAGTGCAACTGTCAGTGAAGGCTGTGCGCTATTGTCTGCCTTAGCAAACGTCCCTATTGATCAATCTTTTGCTATTACCGGATCCATGAATCAGTTGGGCGAAGTCCAAGCGGTTGGCGGTATCAACTCTAAAATAGCTGGTTTTTTCGATGCTTGCCGAGAGCAAGAGCTCAATGGTCAGCAGGGTGTGGTCATTCCCATGGCCAACGTCAAACAGCTCATGCTGCGTGATGATATTATTGCTGCGGTCAAGGCTGGTATGTTTCACATTTATGGCGTCCATACATTAAGTGAAGCATTGACACTGATGACGGGCTTACCTATCGATACTATGAACAAAAAAGGACGCTATCGCAAAGGCACATTGTTTGGCAAAATCTTAGAGCGTTTGATGCTATGGGACGACAACCAAGATGACTATGAAGGCATTGAAGATAAAAAAGTAAAAAAGAAAGACAAGAAAAAACAGAAAGCCAAACGTCAAAAAAAAGCAGACAAGCGTAAAAAGGAAAGACAAAAAAATGAGAACGACGGCAATGAGAAAAAGAATGAAAACGTAAACACCAATGAAATACTAAGCATGAATAAAAAAGAGAATAAACAATCTATAGACAGCATCTAAGTATATTTTTTGCTCATTTTGATGACTATTAATTGAATTGAAGACATACTCTAGACGCTACGGTGGTTTTCTGCGATGATAAATATCTAGTAATACGCCAAAATAGGTGAATCTAAATAATTCAGATGTAAGGAAGGCTAGTAAAGTTACTACTAACCGTAGACTTCATATTTGCTTTATATAGAATTACCATATAAATAAACCGACTCGATACTTCATAAAGGTTATCTCTTAATGACTGTACACCTGCACAACGCCGATAATATTTCAACTAATACAGCCATGAATGAGCCTGATACAACGCTAGTGACTGAACAAAGCAGCGCCTCAACAGATAATAGTGACAATCGACATGGTGCAGCGACGACTGCTCGACAATGGCAAGTATTATCACAACTACAGCGCAATCGTTGGGTCGGCACGACACACATCTACGAACAGCTCACACTTGCGGGGTTTGCTGTCAGCCTACGTACAGTACAACGTGATTTAAATGCTCTAGCAAAACGATTCCCTATCGAAAAAAACAATGCCAACCCTCAAGGTTGGCGCTGGAAAGATGATGCCCCATTACAAAGTTTACCGCATATGAACCTGTCACAAGCGGTAGCTTTCAATATGGTTGAAGCAAATCTCACCCAACTACTTCCACCCGTTATCCTAGATGAGCTGTTTCCTTGGTTTGACTTAGCACGGCGCCAACTCAAAAACAGCAAAGTTACCCACTCATGGATAGATAGAGTACGTATCGAACCCGCCACACAGCCGCTAATTGCGCCACATATTGATTTAGATAGTAAGGACAATATTTATCACGCCTTATTTTATCAGTTACAAATAAAGGCCTGCTATACACGTAGTGATAAGTCGCAATCTAGCGAATATATCCTCAACCCCATTGCTATCATCCAACGTGGTGTCATTATCTATTTGCTGGCGACTCGTATCGACGATCCTGAAGTGGTCATTCGCACCTTTGCCTTACACCGTTTCTCTAGCGTTGAGATACTTGAGAGTGCCGCAAAAACACCTGATAACTTTCAACTCGATACTTATCTAGATGCAGGTGGCATGGGTTTTAGTCATCCATTATTCAGTGAGCTGCCTGACCATGGAAAAAACACCGCCATCGAGCTACAATTCACTAAGCAAGCAGGCAAGAGCCTTACTGAAAGCAAGCTCAGTGACGATCAAATCGTCACATTGGATGATAATACGCTAACTATTCAAGCAACGGTCAACCTAACCTCGCAGCTGGTTTGGTGGTTACGTGGTTTTGGTAGTGGTTTACTAAACGCCAAACCTAAGCTGTTATATCAAGCCGTATTAGACAAGTCTCTCGACAACAAGTAACAACCGATATTCATATTGTCAAAATCTTACCAAGATGCAGATTTTACGATCATTTAAAAAATTAGAAACGAATAAGGACTATTATGTCAGTCACTGCCCCATCACTGTCAGACAGTTTAAGAGGACTGGGCTTAGATTCGGGAACTTTGTTTTTTGCGCTAAACTATGAATTTACAAAAATTGAGCCGAAAGGTATGTTTAAGCGCTTTAAAAAAGACCAAAGTGCGATTGATATTGATTTAGCATGCGTACTGTATGACAAAAACTGTAATATTAGTGATATCGTCTGGTTCAAACAATTGCGTGATACAGCTGAATCAGTTAAACATCAGGGTGATAGCCTGAACGGTAAAGATCGCGGCGAACAAGCCATGTATTTAGCACCCCTTGATCAGGAGCAAATCCGACTGTATTTAAATAAAATTCCAGCTCATATCACTCATATCGCTATGCTTGCCAACTCTTACCATGGTCATCCATTTTCTAGAGTTCAAAAAGGCGAAATTCATTTGAGCGATGATGAAGGTAATCACTGTTTTGAAGTTAACCTAAAAAAACTACCACGTGACTGCACGACACTTTGGGTGGCGCATTTGCGTCGAGAAGTAGAAGACTGGCATTTAACATTACAAAACTTACCACTGCCTGCCGAAAACCTAGCAACTGCCGCACAAGAAGTAGCATATGAGCTAGCACGTGCACTTCCGTCACAAGGCTTATAACATCAAACACTCAAAATAGTCAGCTTAGTCACTCTAAGCCTCTATCATCAACAATGAAATGGCAAAAAGAACACTATCTCCGAGAGCCGCTGCTTTACAACGGCTCACCGCAATGCGGGCAAAAATTCTTTTGTCGTACTTCAACTGCTTTTTCACGGCGTTCCAATGCTTGCTCACGTAATACTTGCAAGACAATATTTTGCGCTTGCTCTTTATCCAAGCCTAACTTGCGACGAATCTTATCAACCATCATCTGATTCTGTACCAAATCAAAATCACTATCGATTAGCTGCTCTCGAAAGTGCTGTTCAAGCTCTTCACGACGTTGAGCAAGCTCATTTGCTAGACCGGTCGCGAGAATACCGGCAGGTAGTGCTGCTAGACCCACACCTAAAATAGTAATAACTGCACCCAGTATTTTACCAGCATTAGTAATGGGCGTGACATCACCATAACCCACTGTTGTTAGCGTAACTACCGCCCACCACATTGCTTTGGGTATCGACTCAAACTCTTCTGGCTGGGCATGGTTTTCTACCAAATAAATACCACTAGATGCGGTTACGATCATAATAATCAAAATAAAGATGACAGCTTGGAACGAGCCTTTTTCTTTACTGATAACCACTAACAAAATACGTAAAGAAGCAAAATAGCGCGTGAGTTTGAGAATACGAAATAAACGCAGAATACGTAAGAAACGTAAATCAATAGAGACAAAGAAATTCAGAAATGCAGGAATGATAGCAATCAAATCAATCATTGCAGACGGACTTTTTAGCCAATTCCATCGCTGTCGCCAAGTCATACCATCTGGCTTAACTTCAGCAACGCTCCACAAGCGCAGTAGATATTCGATAGAAAACACCACAATTGAAAAGTTTTCAAACCATGTAAAATAGTCTTGATAAGGGTAGTACCAAGTATCAACTGACTCTGCAATAACTGCGGCCACATTGGTCATGATGAGAAGTATCAAAAAATAATCAACATAACGACTAAAGAGCGTATCATGCTCCTCATTCTGCAAAATATTATAAACAAAAATACGTAAGCGCCGTATATATTGAAGTAGCATGCCATCCCTATGCGGTGAAACACCGGTCTTATATTAGTAATATACTGAACAGTATAGCGCTCTAAGAGTACTGCTCGTAGTGAAAATCAATACTGGTTAGACAATACGGTAAGTTATTATATAAAGTCTAAATAATAA
>NZ_JBQSVP010000056.1:0-19512 GCF_052376345.1 Psychrobacter sp. AOP5-GZ1-6
ACCAATCAACAAAATGCCACAAAGAATGATTGGCAATAATGCCAGGAGCCCATACATTGTCTGATTCAAAATCATATCCTTTTTATTGTGTAATCTTCCTTGAATGAAGCCATCTAAATTTTCATTTTAACGACTACATTACGACTGGGGCTTGTTAAATATTTACAGTAAGTATCCTTACTTATCAAAGCATTCTATCGATCCAAATCAAAACCGCTACGCTACAACCAGCGCTATGGTCGAATACTTAGTAATATCTAGGATATTCTACGCTTTGTTCATAAATTGATATATTGTCTCAAAAGATAATATTATTTTCTTTTTTTGATATAATCTCAAATATATTACGCCAATTGGGGAACAAGTATGACTAAAGCTGACGATATGGTCTTATTCGTTCAGGTTGTTGAGGAAGGGTCGTTTTCGAGAGTCGCTGAAAAACTATCATTAACCAACTCAGTAGTCAGTAAACGTATAGCAAGACTAGAAGAAAGCTTGAGCGTGCAACTGCTCTATAGAACCACCAGAAAATTAAGCTTAACCGACGCGGGTAAAATGCTTTATAACAAAGCAAAAATTGCCAAACTTGCCTTTCAAGAAGCCGAAAATGCCGTAACAGGTTACGGTGAGGATATGAAAGGTAAAATACGTATCACCATGCCTGTCGTGTCTGCTAGCTTGGTGCTGAGTAAATCTATTGCCGAATTTTGCAAAAAGCACCCTGAGATATCGGTCGATTTACACATTAGCAATGAATTGGTTGACTTGATAGAAGAAGGATTCGATCTAGCAATAAGAACTGCTGAGCTCGAAGATTCGTCACTCATCGCAAGGCGGCTGTTAGACAGTCAATGGATAATATGTGCCACACCAAGCTATTTAAAGAAAAATGGTCATCCACAAACTCCAGAACAACTACAAAGCCATGAGTGTTTGATGTATAAGTTTGATAATACATCCAATGACATATGGCCGTTGTATGTAGATGGCACAGAGCAGCTACTCCCCGTAAATGGTCGGTTTAACAGTAACCATTTGAGCGCCATTAAACGTGCTTTACTTAGTGATTTAGGCATCGCTTTTTTACCACAGGCACTGGTTTATGAAGAGTTACAGCAAAATACGCTGACGCAAATCTTGCAAGACTTTACCCGAAAAAAAATGGGGATGTATGCGGTTTATCCTAAGGCAAGACAACCCGATCAAAAGTTAAAACTGCTCGTTGAGCATTTGCGACAATCATTACAGCAAAAACAGGCTTATTACTGCTAGGTAGAAGCTAAGCCTATACGTTATTAAAAAGCTTTTAAAGCTATGAGTGATGTAACTTTAAAGGCTTTTTACTTGCGTATTCATAACTGCTTCCTATTTTCCTTGTTTGACGGCAATTTATCTCATTTTTATCACCATTTTTGAAATGAAGACACGCCCTAGCAATCAAGGTGTTGCCAGCACCTTTGCGACCCGCTCGATTAGATATTCTTTAACCGCATTAAATAGCGGATCTATCAAGCGCCGTTCTGGGCAGATCAAATACAGCGGATAATTAGCGACTTGCCAGCCACCTACTGCTACCTCAACGAGCCTGCCTGCTTTTAAATCTGCGGCTATATCTAATTGTGATTTAAGGGCAATCCCCTGACCTGCCACAGCCCAACGCCTTACTACATCGCCATCTTTACTGCGCCGATTACCAGCCACGGCCACACGCTTGGTTTTACCGTCTTTCTCAAACGTCCATTCGCTCAAGTATTTTTCATCGTGACCCAAACACAGGCAATTATGCTGAGTTAAGTCGTTTGGTGTTTTTGGCATCCCAATACCCTGCTCAACTTTTTGTAAATACGCAGGCGCGGCACACAGCACAGGCCGGTTATTCAGCACAATGGGCAGCGCCACTAATGACGAGTCTTTGGGCGCGCCATAACGTAATGCCAAATCAATCTGCTGACCATATAAATCGACATAACTGTCTGACATATGTAGTTGCACCGTCACTTTGGGGTGAATCTGCATAAAGTCATCTAACCATGGTAGCACTAGGTTTCTGCCCAAATCGGATGAGGCAGACAACCGAAGCGTGCCTGTTAAGTCGGCATCATTATCATGCAGCCCTGCATAAGCGTTGTCTAAAATGGCCACGGCATCTCGGCAATGCTTTAAATATTGCTCACCTTTGCTGGTTAAACGCAACCTGCGGGTTGAGCGCACAAACAACACGGTTTCAATCTCGGCCTCTAAGCGTTTTACTGCCGCACTCACCACAGCGGGCGACAAATCTAAATGCCGCGCACAGGCAGACAAACTGCCCAAGCGTGCTGTTTCAATAAAAATACGTAAATCTTGCAAATTTTTCATCACATCCTCGCTTCCATCAAAGTGGCGCGTAAAACCAGTTGCTGCCACTCAATTGCGCATCATTATATAAAAATTATTGAAACTGTTTCGTTAAACGGCCTGATTATCAAACCAATCAATTATAGTAACATGTGCCTATAAGATTTATAAACCTATCTGGACACTTATTATGAATACGATAAAACAGCCTATGAGCACACATAACACTCAACCATATGCCTTACCAACCCCACTACAGCAGGCGCGTAACCTAGTGCTACCCTCAAAAAAAAATATGCTACGGCGTGCGCCATCGGTAGCGGCTTTTTGGCAGCAAAACAGCCCTTTACTAGAGCAAGCCTGGGTAGAATGGGAAACCACAGAGCAGCATCTGCCAATGCTTGATGAGACTTTATTTGACCCAAGCCTACGTGCGGCTGTCGCACAAGCATGGCAAACACCCTCTACCGAGATGGCCGTTAAAGATTTGTGGCAAGAGATCTTACCAAACGTTTACCAAGGGCAGTTGTTTGACCCTGCACAGCTGCACCAATTGCGCGGCTATTTGCAAGCGGTTTCAGATACCAACATTCCGATACGACCTCCTTATGGCATTGCGTTAAACCGCAATGGCGCGATGCTTGATGCCCGCTCACAAGGCTATTTGGCGGCACCACATTTTCAGGCATTTTATAGCAACCTGATGAACCGCTATATGCGCCCAATCGCGCGCTTATTGTTTGCCAATATTTATGGTTACGACACCCAAACCTTTGGGTTTTCGATTCAGTATCAGCCAACGGGCGATACCGCGCTACAGCTCCATACCGATGCATCGGCGGTGACCATGAATATCAATTTAAATTTGATAGATGAGCCGTTTACTGGGTCAGAGGTTGATTTTGTTGATCGGCAGTTGGGACAAACCAAACGTGCCATTTTTAAACCTGGTATGGCGATTATCCACCGAGGCGCCGTCCCGCATGCAGCGCACCCTATTACCAGCGGCCAGCGTACCAATATGCTGCTATGGCTGTATGGCGATAACATGCAAGTACCGCGCGGTGGGGCGGCCAATACCAGTATTAATGCCCAGCAGCGCTGGAGCATACCGCATAGCCAGCCCGATAGCGTGTCGCCATTTTAACCATGACCCTATATGTCAATCTAGAGTCAGAGTGGTATATAGGGTCATCTTAGGGCAGGGCATCTGGCGTGGCTAGTGGGTTAATATCTCGATATTACAGTCAAAATATCCTAAAAACGCTACGGTATTGCTGATATCGATTTTTTGTAGCCTCTGCCTGCGTAGACACAGCAAGCGAGAAAAAGTGATATCAGCGATGCATGGTGTATTGATATTACTTTTCACTGACCATATCTGTACTATTTTCAAAAAAATATTGAAAGTGTTTGTAGTGGCCGCTACTGGTGACCATACGCAAACTTTATTACTATTGTTAATGATGATAAATAACGATGACGGCTAACAAAGACGTATCAGCCATTCGGCTTCACTATTACAAGAATAAGGATAAAAAATGAAAAAGAACATCTTAATCACTGGTAGTACCGATGGCATTGGTAAGTTGGCCGCCATTAAATTGGCACAATTGGGGCACAACGTGTACCTACATGGCAGAGACGCCCATAAACTGGCGGCGGTAATTGCTGAGGTAAAAGCGGTGGCGACTCAATCTAATCAACAAGTAGACGTGGATGGTTTTGTGGCAGATTTTGCTAAGCTGACCGATGTTAAAAGCATGGCAGACGCTGTTATAAATAAATTCACTGCGACAGGCTTGCACTTAGATGTGCTAATCAATAACGCAGGCGTATTTAAAGTCGCCAACACCCAAACTGAGGCAGGGTTTGATGTGCGCTTTGTGGTCAATTACTTTGCGCCGTACCTACTCACCCAAGCATTGCTACCATTGATGAGTACACCTCAAGCATCAAGCAATGCTTCTAATTCTGACAACCATTTACCTGCCCGTATTGTGAATTTAAGCTCGGCGGCGCAGCAAGCGGTATCGCAACCGGCCTTGGCTGGGCAATGCAGGCTGAGCGACCAAGACGCCTATGCACAAAGCAAACTGGCACTAACCATGTGGAGCATGGCACTGGCAGAACAAGTGGCTGCCAAAAATATCAACGTGGTTGCCGTGAACCCCGGCTCATTGCTCAATACCCGTATGGCAAATGACGCTTACGGACAACACTGGTCATCTGCCGATAAAGGCGCAGGTATTTTAGTGGCCTTAGCCGTGGCCGATGAGTTTGCAACCGAGACAGCCCAATATTTTGATAATGATATTAGAGGCGAGCACGGCGATGCACGCGGCGAGTTTGGTAAACCGCATAGCGATGCCTTTAACACAGCGGCCACCACCACGCTATTACAGCACACTCAAAAAATACTAACGGCCTAAAGGTATCTGCTCAATCATATATCCGTATGTTAATGAGCACTAGCTTAATTAGCATTAACTTGGTCAGCACTACTTAGTCGCACTACTTAGCTAGCACAAGCATTGGCATCAAAAAAATTATATTCATATCACAACCAACACATTTAGGACACCCACTATGAAAGCAATTGGTTATCAGCACAACTTACCCATCAGCAACGAGCTGGCATTACAAGACATTACTATCGACAAACCGGTGGCATCGGGCCGTGATATTTTGGTCGAGATAAAAGCCATTTCAGTCAATCCGGTTGATTACAAAATCCGTGAATCAAGACCAGCCGCAGAGAGTGAGTTCGCGATTATTGGGTGGGATGCCGCAGGTGTGGTGACGGCCGTGGGCGACGAAGTGAGCTTATTTTCCGTGGGCGACCATGTGTATTACGCAGGTGATTTGACCCGCTCAGGCAGTAACGCCGAGTACCAACTGGTTGATGAGCGTATTGTGGGACGTATGCCAGAATCACTTTCATTCTCTGAAGCAGCGGCTCTCCCCTTAACCACCATCACAGCGTGGGAGATGTTGTTTGATCGTTTACAAGTGCCCGTTACTCTCAGCCAAGATTCTGATGAGAGCTCAGCACAACAGACAGAGAATCGCCCAACAGTTTTAGTGGTCGGTGCTGCAGGCGGCGTGGGCTCAATCATGACGCAGCTGCTCAAAACCCGAACCAACGCATTAATTATTGGCACAGCATCCCGCAGTGAAAGCGTTAAATGGTTAAAAACGCTAGGCGCAGATCATGTAATTAATCATCGTAACCCATTGTCAGATGAGCTGAACAAAATCGGCATTACCGAAGTAGATTACGTGGTGAGCTTAAACAACACCGAAGAACATTTTGATGAAATCATTAAATGCTTAAAACCACGAGGCAAACTGGGACTGATAGATGACCCCAACACCTTAAATGTGAATGCCTTAAAACTAAAAAGCATAAGCCTACATTGGGAGTTTATGTATACCCGCTCGATGTTTACCACACCCGACATGATAGAGCAGCATCATTTGTTAAATGAGGTGGCCACCTTAATTGATGCAGACAAGCTAAAAACCACCGTGGCTCACGAGCTTGGCACCATCACGGCTAAAAACGTGCGACGCGCCCACCAAATGCTAGAAGATAGAGCCGCGCACGGAAAAATTGTACTAGAAGGCTGGCCTGATACCGCCGAGTAGCCTGTTTTGCATAGCTGATACCAACTTTATATATAGTCGACCCACTATAAAATAAATATAGCGGTACGGGTTACATTATTTTGCGCCGCCTCTGTCTGCGTAGGCACAGCAAGCAAGAAAAATGTAACCCATATCGCGTAGTTATACCTCTTTTATTTAGGATTGACTATACCTAACCGTCATTAACCAACCGCATTCAAGGATTATTATGAAAACCATTAATGAAGCCCTAAACTGGCGTTACAGCACCAAAGTATTTGACCCAAGCAAAAAAATTGCTGATGAAGACTTTGCGCAAATCAAAAACCTATTACAAATGAGTCCATCAAGTACCAATATTCAGCCATGGAGCTTTGTGATTGCAGATGATGACGCAGGCAAAGCACGTATTGCTAAAAGCACTCAAGGCGCCTTTCATTTCAATACCCCTAAAGTAGTAGATGCCTCACACGTAGTGGTATTTTGCACACGTATCCACGCCGATGATGAATACATGCAGGCAGTGCTAACAAAAGAAGATGAAGATGGCCGTTATGCGCAGCCAGAATTCAAAACACAAATGCACCAAGCACGCCAAATGTTTTTAGACATTCATAGATATGATGTAAAAGATGAGCCACATTGGCTGGCCAAACAGGTATACCTAAACATGGGCTCGGTACTGTTGGGCGCGGCGCTATTAGGAATTGATACCGTACCCATGGAAGGTGTTGATTTACAAGCGCTGGATGAAGAGTTTGACCTGCGTAGCAAAGGTTATTCTGCGGTGGCGGTTATATCATTTGGTTACCGCAATCATGACGATTTTAATGCCGAGATACCCAAATCACGCTTGGGTGAAGAAGCGATTTTCACTAAGGCTTAATCATTAATCAAAGTAAGCGTAAACATGATATAGTCAGTCCTAAATAAAAGAGGCACAACCACAAATACGGGTTACATTTTTCTTGCTTTCTGTGCCTACGCAGACAGAGGCGGCTCAAAATGTAACCCGTATCGCTGTATTTGTTTTATAGTGGATCGACTATAAGCCAATACATTTTTTATGGTATTGGCCGTCTTTAATCTGAGCACTAGTAAACGGTCAATAAGCACAATTTTAATATTGGTATTGGCCGTTTGGTTTTTTATCGTTAGGAGTCTGATTTAACGGTGTTATTTTAGACCTAAAAATGCCATCACTATCGTTGTCATAGTAGTGGCATTGCACTGATAAAAACTTTGGACTTCACTCTTACTTAAATAAAACTAACGTAAATCATCTACCACGGCAAGCATAGCCACTAACGAGGCTTCCCCCAATTTAGCAGAGCGCTCTGGTGACCAGCCCATCTCCTTATCAGGCAGATTATCATTGTCTTTGAATGGCATCTCTAACGTATTAGCAAGACAATCAAAATGCTCAGCCACCCAGTGGGTTGCTATCGTCATATTGGCCGTGCTTGGTGCATCAATCTCATAGCCAATTTCAGACTGAAAGTCGGCACTTGCCAATTTCAATATCTCTGAGAATCTATCACGTAGACCAGCGAGACGGTCGCTATAGCTTGGAATGCCTTGCGATCCAGCAAGGAATACATACGGCAGTGCTTCGTCGCCATGCACGTCATAAAACAGATCAACGCCGGTTTCTTTCATTTTATTAATGACATGAAATACTTCAGGGCTTTTCTCTAAGCTTGGGCTTTCCCACTCACGGTTTAAATTGGTTCCCACCGCGTTAGTACGTAAGTGTCCACGCACGCTGCCGTCAGGGTTCATATTGGGCACAATATAAACGTTCGCTTTATCCAATAACGACTTAGACGTGGGATTATCGCTGTCTAATAAAGCATATAACAAACCTTCGACCAACCACTCTGCCATCGTCTCACCTGGATGCTGACGGGCGGTAATCCATATGTTGCGTTTATTCGCATCACTATTGCTATCATCATTGCTGATTTTAACCAAGGTCAGTTCGCGCTTATCAAGCGTTTCGCCTAAATGCTCTAGCATTACCAATGGGTGCGTTTGTACTGCTGCCAATAAATCTTGGTGACGCTCATAGCTGTAAGGAGCAAAATAAGCAATTTGAATGGTTTCGCATTCCAGCTCTGCCATGATGGTTAATTTGCCTTCTTTATAAGAGGTTGGCAAACGAAACCACTGCTGACGATCATACGAAGCGACTGCTTGATAACTCTCCCACCCTTCTAGATAAGATGCCTCTCCTGCATTCATGATATTGAGAACATACTGCTCTCCTATCTGACCAGACAGACGAAAGTTAAACCACTGAAAAAACTCACCGCCAATGTCTGGACGAATGGCTAATTGAATGTCTTTTTTATCATCTAGGTTAATAACCTCGATATTACCTGCATCAAAATTAGCAGTAATGTGCATAATCGCTCCTTAATTCAGTTTTATAGTGGTGTCTTACAGAGTAGTAATGAGAGTACTTGATAATTTACTTATGTCTTTACGACCTCAAATCGCGTATCAGCTGGTTAGTGACTAACGCTGTGAATACTGAACCGACTACAGGTGCGTTGCTGTTATCACTGTTTGTAGTCATATGCCTAGCCATCACCTCTGCTCTATCAGGCGTTGGTCGCGGGGTAAAATGGCTCAGTAATATCAATATGATATTATCATTCTTACTACTAGGATTCTTCTTAATTTTTGGCGCTTCTATGTTTGCCCTAGAAATGCTGGACAAAGGTATTTTTTCTTATATCCTCCATGTACCCGTAATGGTCTTTACTGTTTGGGATCCTAATACTGAACTTGGTAGCTGGCAAACCAGTTGGTCTATATTTTACTGGGCATGGTGGATTGCATTTGCACCATTCGTTGGTATGTTCTTAGCGCGTATCTCCAAAACTCGTTCCATTCGTGAATTTGAGTTGATTGGTATTATTGCCCCTAGCCTAACGCTATTTTTCTGGTTTTCTTTTCATTTATTATTAGGGCTTGTTGAACATTCAAATATTAGGGCTGCTGATTGCTAAAATTGCACCAAACTAGGCGCAAGCCGACGATAATGTCGAGACCTTAACGAGGATTGCAATAACGTTTGGGGTGATTTTAGCATCAGCCTTGAGAACGGATCCAGCAAAGCACTGCTTTGCCCGTTTGCAAGGCGAGAGCTATGCTCGAGTGGAGGGCAATACTCTTTTTTGCCAATACATGGCGAAATTGTTTAACCTAGAATGACTAGGCATCAAAAATTTCACTGCATATTGTCTAAAAAATAGTGACTGCCAGCACCATATTTGAATGTTCAACACGCCCTATATTAATGGCGATTAGCCTACTAAAAGTAAGGCTGATGATAATTGAATAAAGATAATATGATTTTGCTAGCCCAGATTTATCTTGACTCACTACCGCAGTACAGATAGTGTTTATAAACGGCCTTTAGTTAAACCTTATTTAGACCATTAGCACACCTTTCTCTGCAGTTGCATTAAAGCAAGTCCCACCAACACCACATGCTAGGGCATGTCCTCAATTCAATCGATAGTTATCTAAATAGGTTAAAAATAGCTAAATCTTGCCAAACGGCGTCAAATAGCTGACTAATATCTCGATATTATCTGCTCTATTTTCCTTGTTTTACGGCAATTTATCTCATTTTTATCACCATTTTTAAAATGAGGACACGCCCTAATATTTAACAAATTATTATTCGGAAAAATATAAAGGATTAACAAACATAAAAACTAGGATTCATATTAATTAAAATACACTGGGGTACTAAAAATGCGACTAAATAGATTCACTTTCTTTAATACGAAAGCTCAAAAGTTTATTAAAAATAAAGTACCGTATCGATTGAAGACTACATTTTTTTTATTGGCTACTGCTACTCTACCAAGCTTACTAACCGGCTGTGAGCATCGTATTTGGAACGAACCTATAACAGATACAAACATCACAAGTCGCTACGATTTTCGTCATAAATTACCCCAAAACTCAGATGACGTCTTTGTCATACTTGCATTTTCTGGTGGTGGCACGCGTGCCGCCTCTTTTAGCTATGGCGTATTAGAAAAACTCCGTGACACACCAGTGACTATAGATGGCGTAGAGCGCAGATTACTAGATGAAGTGGATGTGATTACTTCGGTATCAGGTGGTAGCTATACAGCCGCTTATTACGGTTTGTTTGGCGATGAGATATTTCAGAATTTTGCACCAAATTTTTTATATGAAAACTGGCAATCGCGACTTATAAAGTTAGGGTTACGTCCAAAAAGCCTTATGGCTGTTTCCCGTTCGGACTATAATCGCGGCGATCTTGTAGCAGATGATTTAAATCACAATTTATTTCAACAAAAAACGTTTGCTGATATGGGCCGTGATCAACTACCTTACGTTATTTTGAACGCTAGCGACTTAAACAATGCAACAACTTTTTCGTTTACCCAGCAGCAGTTTGATTTTTTATGTTCAGATTTGTCTAACTATCCGGTGGCAAATGCTGTGATGGCCTCTTCTTCAGTACCTGGTATTTTTGCGCCTATATCATTGCGCAACTTTTCCAACTGCACTCAACGTCATCAGCCATGGGTGGATGACGCCTTGAATCAAAAAAGTCATTTACCAAGAAGTTATGCAGTCGCTCGTGCAGTAGATCGTTATTCTCAACCAGATCGTATGCCTATTCTACGTTTGGTAGATGGCGGTGTGACCGATAACTTGGGAGTGCGCGGATCAATGATGAGCCCCGTCACTCAATATGGTGACGTACCTAATATGGCGGGGGCATTTAGTCCTGAAAAACTGCGCCGCGTTAAACAAGTGCTTGTCATTGTCGCCAACGCACAAACTTATCCTGAGTATGCGTGGTCATTAGAAGGCAAAGATCCAGGATTATTACAAACCCTTGAGGCCTCTAGCCAAGCAGCACTCGGCACTTTGAATAATGAAACGGTCTCAGTAGCTAAAAAAGATTTTTTGCAGTGGGCAGATCACGTCAATTCACAGCGAGGTCCAGATACCCCTCAGGTAGAAGTCAATTTTTCTGTATTAACCTTTGATCAAGTTGCCGATAAGGAAGAGCGCGCCACATTCGACGCTATGCCAACCACTTTTCACCTACAACCGGAGCAAGTTGATGCTCTAAGACAACTCAGTGGTAACCTGCTCGATCAATCAGAAGAATTCCAAAATTTTCGTGAGGCATTACAATGAGACAAGGTTAAATCATCATATAATTTTGGTCGTCTATCTTGCAGAGCTAAAAGGGCTGCCGTAAACAAGCAGCCAGTCAAAAAATAAGTAAAGAAAAATACGACTAGCTGCTGTCTGATAAAAAATCAATTAATGAAGAAAGGCAATGACCTAGGGTGTATCCTCATATATATATGCTTACTGCTCAAAGGAAGGATCGGTGCGACGCAGTTTTCGTAACAATGCGGGCCATGCGATATGAACCGCCCCGAGATTGTCGGAGACTCAACTTTCTGAGAGAATACGACAATGAAAACACGAAACTATACCCCTGAAATGAAAGAGCGCGCCGTCCGTATGCTAATTGAAGCTAAAGACGACTACCCATCCACCTGGTCAGCCATCAAAGCCATAGCACCAAAGATAGGTTGCACGCCTGAGACCCTACGATCATGGCATAAAAAGCACATTGATAAAACCATTCCTGCAAAGATTCAAGCTCAAAGCCAAGCCGAGCGCATCAAAGATGCTTGAACGTGAGAACAAAGAATTAAAACAAGCCAATGAGATCATAAGGAAAGCAGCCGCTTTTTTCGCCCAGGCGGAAATAGACCGCAAACCTTAGTGATGGTTCAATTCATCGACGAGAATAAATCTATTTATGGCATTCTAGCTATTTGTAGAGTCTTGCCGATTGCCCCATCCACATACTATCGTACCAAAGACTTAAACGACAATCCGGAGAAGCGTTCACAGCGTAGTCAGCATGACGATTTCTATCTAAATGAAATCAAACGTATTTGGAAGGACAGCAAATGCCGTTATGGTACTCGTAAAGTCTGGAAACAGTTGAAAGCAGAGGGTATACATCCTGCACGCTGCACTGTAGAGCGGTTAATGCGGCAGCATGGCATGCAGGGTGTTTGGCGAGGTAAAGGTAAGATAACGACTAAGTCTCGTGACGATCAAAAGCGTGCTGATGATTTGGTTAATCGTAACTTTAATGCCCATCGCCCTAACCAACTATGGGTTGCTGATTTTACCTATATAAAGACACTGAGTGGCTGGGTATATACCGCCTTTATCATTGATGTATTTGCTCGCGCTATCGTTGGCTGGAAAGTATCAGATCGTATGAACACTGATATGGTGATGGCAGCACTAAACCAAGCCATTGCAGACAGAAACCATCCTAAAGATGTCATTCATCATAGTGATCGCGGCGTTCAGTACTTATCAATTCGCTATACTGATAAGATGGCTGATTCTGGCGTCATTGCATCTGTTGGCACGACAGGTGATTCATACGATAATGCGTTGGCTGAAACGGTTAACGGACTTTATAAAACGGAGGTGATTGAATATTTAAAACAGCAGTGGCAAGGTGTGAGTGATGTTGAATTAGCAACCCTTGAATGGGTCGATTGGTTTAACAAAACTCGCATTCATAGTACGATTGGCTATGTGTCGCCTTTTGAGTTTGAGAGACGATACTATGATAGTTTTATTGAGTCAGACAAAGCTGCCTGACTCAAGCAATCAAGTCTCCGATATAGTCGGGGCGGTTCAGTTAGTAAAGTACGCCTTTATCAAAGACAACCAGCAAATCTTTAGCATCAGTAGGATGTGCCGCGTACTTAGCGTTAAACCATCGAGCTACTATGACTGGCTAGGTCGTGATATCAGCTGTCAGCAGGTACACCGTAATCAGTGCGAGCTACTAGTTAAAGCCGCTCATAGTGAGACTCATGAGCGCTATGGTGTTGAGCGTCTGCATGCAACGCTCACCGAGCAAGGGTATGATATTAGTCTATACATGGTAAGAAGCATCAAAGAGCAACACGGCATTAAATGTCGTCGTCATAAGCGCTTTAAAGTCACCACCGACTCCAATCACAACAAGCTGGTCTATCCAAACGTACTGGATCAGAAGTTTGATGCTAAGCGCCCTAACGAGTCGTGGGTAAGCGACATCACCTATATCTGGACGAATGAGGGTTGGCTGTACTTATCAGGGGTCAAAGACTTATACACCAAAGAGCTTGTCGGTTACGCTATTAACAAGCGTATGACCGCAGATTTAGTTTGCAAAGCACTAAATATGGCCATCAAGAATAAACGTCCAAACAAAGGGCTAATCGTTCATTCAGACAGAGGCAGTCAGTATTGCAGTCACGCCTACCACAAGACCATTAAGCAGCATCAATTTACAGGCTCAATGAGCGCTAAAGGTAATTGCTTCGACAATGCTCCAATAGAAAGCTTCTGGGGCACATTAAAGAATGAGCTGGTATATCATCAAGACTATAAAACAAGGTTCACAGCCATCAATGATATTATCAGTTATATCGAGCTGTACTACAACCAGACGAGGATTCAAAAGGGTTTGGGCTATCAATCGCCAAGACAGGTGTGGTTTGATTATTATCGTCAAGCTGCGTAACTAAAATCTCCCAAGTTTAAGTCTACGGGATTGACGGCAGGGGTCAATCTAAACAAAATACAGGCTCTCTAGATGGTATTAATCCCATACCTCCTGATAGTAGACCCATGAATAAAATGAACTATGCACTTGTTTTTTGGTCGTCAGGGATTATTGTGCAAATCATGGTCATTGGGCAATATCTTCTATACCCTATTGGAGGTTTAAACTTCATACAGGCGTTGGTTGCAGGTATTGTTGCGGCGATTGGCGTTGCCTTATTAATGACCCTACAAGGTCATGCAGGTATGCGATATGGCATTCCTTTTATCGTACAAGGTAGAAGCAGTTTCGGAAACAAAGGTACGAAAATTGTTGCTATTTTACGGTGTATACCGGCAATCGCTTGGAACGGTATTGGTACCTGGATCGGCGCGCTTGCATTAGAGCAAGTCACAAATAGTCTGTTTGGGTTTTCAAATATATGGGTTTATTTCTTTCTGCTAATCGCATTACAGAGCTTACTTGCCTACCGTGGTATTGAGACCATATCAAAATTCAACGGGGCTATGTCATTCATCATTTTTGCCATGCTCCTATACTTCTTTTATGTGGTTTTCTCTACTGGCGATATCGATTTTGCAGCTGCATCAGCGATTGAGGGCTCATGGGGGCTACCATGGGTAGCAGGTATGATGGCAGCATTTGCAAACTGGACGACTGTCATCTTAAATGCCTCGGACCTTACTCGACAAGTAAACCCCAAAGGTCAATCAATTCTCAAGACCAGTGCTATCGCTAATTTTGTTGGGGTACTACCACCTTGGATGTTCATGATTGTCTCTGGTATATTCATTGGTCTGGCCACTGGCAGCAAAGACCCTATTGCTGGATTAGTCGAGCTATCTCCAAATCCTGCTTTTGGTATTGTGTTGTTGATTTTTATTATTTTGGCTCAAATCACCTCTAATCTTACGTTAAACATCTTACCACCAGCCTTGGCATTTCAGGATATTATGAAGACCTCTTGGAAAGGTGGCATTATTTGGGTTGCTGTTCTTTCAGTCGTCTCAGCACCATGGTTTTTATTTAGTAGTGACTATTTCTTTAAATTTCAAAATGTATATTCCAGCTTTCTTGGTCCAGCCGCTGCCATTATGATTGCTGACTATTTCATCGTTAGAAAAATGAAACTAGACGTTGATAAATTCTATGACAACGCAAGTTATGATTATAAAGGCGGATTTAGTCTAGCAGGCATGCTATCTCTTGTTGGTGGTGCCATTATATCATTTGCATTCCTTGACTACTCTTGGCTGGTTGGCTTTCCATTCACCTTCATACTCTTCTTAGTTCTAAAAAAACTGGATGTCGATAAAGTGGCTGGTAGAGACAAATTCAAAGCTACCTAAAAACTTAGCTATCTAAAAATTTAGCATAGAAGCTCGATGCTCAAAAAAAACGACTCTTTCATTAGGTTTCTGCCATGGCTAAAATTTAGTCATGGCTTTTATCAATAATGAATGTTCAAACCAATTTGGCCATTTTCAATCCATTTAGATGACTATCGATTGAATTGAAGACACGCCTTAGAGTATTGCTCACAGGCTATCCGTTATCACAAAACACTTACGATGATAAAAATGGTTAACGTATCTACTAAAAAGTCACCTTTCTTTAACTTTCATAAAAGTACGTAACGCTTTAACTCGCTATCATTTACTTATCCAATAGAGCAACACTCTATTCAGATGTCTTCAGTCAGTCAATAAGCACTGTTACTTATAACTAGTCTAAAAGGGTCTTACTATGAAAAACTTAAACATGAAAAAAATTGCTATTAGCTCACTATTGGCCGTATCTACTTGCTTTGCGATGATCGGTCCAGCAAGTGCTGCCCAACAAGTTGTCGTAGTCAAAGATAAACATCAAGCGAAAAAAGTAGTAGTAGTTAAAGCAAAACCTCAAGCTAAGAAGGTGGTCATAGCTAAAGCACAGCCTAAAGTAAAAAAGGTGGTGTTTGTGAAAGATAAACATCCAGCGAAAAAGGTCATTGTCGTCAAATCATAGTAGACTAAGTAAGTTTTATACTGTATACATCCTACATCGAACTCACTATATTAAACAGAAAAAACCACTATCTCGTCACCTTCCTGCCATGGCTGAAACTTAGTCATGGCTTGTATAAATACTGGGTGCTCCAACCAATCCTGCAACCATCGCTGTAGCTTTGGATACGGCAAATCGTAAAACACCTCACGATCGACATGGGCAAACTGACGCACAAACGGCATGACACCAATATCCGCAACCGTTATGCTGTCTCCGATCAGATAATCATTTTCAATCAGTAATGCCTCCAAATCTTGTAAAAACACTTCACCCTGTTGCCGATACTCTGTCTGAGTCATCTCAGGGTGACGGTCGGCATATTTATAACGATCTAACCACTGCTTAAACTCATTATCATTTCGTGCGATCAGTGCATTGGCCTGCGATAAAACGCTTGCATCCAGTAGTTTCTGCGGATCGTTTTGCTCAAGCGCCCACATCATAATCTCTGCACTTTCCTCAATCACTGAACCATCTAAAAGCTGTAACACAGGCACTGTGCCTTTTGGACTAATTGCTAGCATTTGCTCTGGCTTATTCTTTAGCGTGATTTCTCGTAGCGCTACTGGTAACTCGGCAAATAGTAGACCGAGACGAGCGCGCATCGCATAAGGACAGCGACGAAAAGAGTATAAACAAGGCAGTGAAACATTCATAAATATTTCCATAGTTGAATAGAACTTGAGTTGAATAGAGCTTAAATAGCAGGCAAAACGCAAATAAAAAAACCAATAAAAAAAGATCAGTACACGCAAATCTACTGCTATCAATGACCATTAACGAGTTGTTGGATCTTCAGCAGATTTATAATTGGCCACAGCCTCTAGCAACGACTGTGGTAGATAGGCGTCTTTGAGATGCGCGTGTGGATAATGCTGCTCAAGCCATGACTGATAGTTATAGATGGTTAGCGTACCACAATATAATAAATACAAAACCTGCACGCCGATGCTACGTGACAGACCCATCACACAGTGAAAGTTAATAAGCGTGATAACACTATCTTTTTGCTGGCTCTCATTATCAGTGTTTATCACTCGCGGCTCTGCTGATTGCGTCAAAGATTCAATCCGCTTAAATAGATCAATATAATCGGTAAGCACTACGTCATTTAATGGCTGTAAATCCAGTAAAGGCAAATACACATAATGCACAGGCAGATTGATGAGGTCTTTAGCTATTACTTCAAGACAATCTACATGGCTAGATATCTCAGCGGCCAAATCAACGACGATAACCTGATAGCGATCTGTCTGATAAGAAGCTGTCTCGTAAGGGTTTGAGCGCGACCGTTCTAATGAGTGATAACTAAACAACCAACACCTTAAATGACTATGTAAATCACCCTGTCTAAATCGAGGTGAGGCAACCACTTTGACCGTGTCATTAATAGCATAGGGTGTGAGTGGATATTTTTGAGATTTCAAAAAAGCCTTAAAATACCATTGTCCCAAAAACGACATACTGTTATAAATGATAATAATTGGCGCAAACTTAACCCAAGTCACTATCGTGAGCTTGCCATCACTACCTTTTTTGAACCAGCGTTGATTGCCTGCCAATTTAGTCTGCTGATATACCCAAGCCAACATTATAAAGCTTGCCAGCCAATACACGGCCAAAACCCTTGCAATACTTTCAATAATATCCAACCCTACCATGCTGATAGTCGAAAGGTAAAACCCTGTAATCGCTATCAACACAAACCCGATACCACCCAATGCTAGATACTTAGTTACCAGTCCATTACGAATTCGACCTGAGAGCGCCAGCACCACAGCAGCCAAACCTATCCCGCCGAACACATCCATCAAATGATGCTGATACGTCAATACCGTAGAGACAATAATCAATACACATATCACAACGAGCGACGCACGATATAGCCCAATCCATTGTTTTTTGGACGCTAACACATCCCATAGGGATACCCCAAGTACGACGGCATACGTGACATGCAATGATGGTAATTGATTAAAAGGCTTATCCACCAATTGCAAAAACTGATAGCCAAACTGCGTCCAATCATCAGGTATCACTCGATGAAAAGAAAAACGAGCAGGATAAAGGTAGAAGATTAAGCAGGCAAAAGTAGTCGCTAGGATTAGTCGGTAGGTTAATAAAGATAATTGTCTAGACGTGCGTACTAAAAAAAAGCTTGCCACAAATAAAATCAATGACCAACTATAAGGAACAATCATAGCGGGGATAAAAGGAATAATACTATCAAACGGCGTGGCTAGATGATGAATAGCCGAAGGTGCTATCTCATATAACGAGACGCTATAGAGCGTCGTCACATTATAGAGCAGGTAAAAGCTCAATAGCGCAAGACTCAGATGTCTAAAACGTGTGGGAGCTGAGGGTGTATACGCTGTCGACAAAGGATTCAATTAAATAGCCTTGAAATATACTGAAAGGTTTATAGCCACTGGAGTGTAATTGGTATATTAAATCATATCGAGTATAGCAAATCACTTTAGGTTATATTTAACGTCATGAACTACAGAGGATCTACTATAAAATAAATACAGCGATACGGGTTACATTTTGCGCTGGCTCTAAATAAAAAAGGCCAGCTTATTTAAGCTGACCTTTTCGCTGACATTTCAATAATGACGAATACCAATACTTATTTTATATAGGGCGTGTTGAACATTCAAATGTGGTGCTGGCAGTGACTATTTTTTAGACAATATTTTGGTGCAATTTTAGCGATCAGCAGCCCTAATATTTGAATGTTCAACACGCCCTAGTTGAGTTCAAATAATTTCGATACAAGCAAACCGAGTGCAAGCGATACATTAGCGTAGTTATTGAGACTAGCGAGGATGACGATGTAGTGGATTTATATGGATTTGACTATATGAGTACTTATGGCTTTTTCTTAAAAAACCACCTTGCACCTATCAGCAATGCTATCACAGCACCAAACCCCAATATATAAATAGAACCAAACAAGCTCTTGTCTGCTGCAGCCAATGTCGGTGTGCTAGCTAGCTTTGCACCATCATCTAAAACATCATTATCATCTAAAGCGCTATCTGATAGTGTATTAGCAGATTCATGTGAATGGTCGTCATCTGTATTATGGCTATCTTCATTATGATGATGACCCTCTTGCTCTTGGCTACTTTCATCATGAGTGTGTGCATCATCAGCGGCCATAGGTAGGGCGTCGCTGCTATTTTGTTGCCATTGACCATCAACCAACTGTAAACTTAAGCGATGCTGATTGCTATCATTAAGCGTATATTGCGTTTTTGGAAATTGATCAGACAACAATACAACCGTCATCCGATTGCCATGCAAGTCTTTAAAAAACGTATTGGTCAAATCAATAGATTCGATTGTGTGATCAATACCCTGTGCCTCGGCAGAAAACTGAGTAGCATGACCCAGCTGCACACTCGGGTTAACGACTATAATCGGTTGGTCATTGATCGACAAGGTTAATGATTTAATAAAATGCTCATTGGCTAACTGCTGAAACTCCTCAGCTGTCTTATACGCATCGGGCGAATACGTTTCGTTAATTTGCGCCTCTACTCCAGTCAAAGCACCATCTAGACGCACCAAATATTTGCCATCAGCCGCTTGCGACAGTATAAAAGTCGAGTTGTTAGGGTTATGCGCAGTCGCATTAACGCTCACGATACTCAGCCCAAATGCAGCTAAGCACACAAGCGCTGTTGATGACAAACTAGTCTTCAGCATATACACCACGCAATCCGTTGATGAAGTTGTTATTACCTGCTTTGTCAACGTGGTAATGATAGCCTCTCACCTCATCATAATGCCCGCGAGCCTCATCAAGGTCAGTATAT
>NZ_JBQSVP010000057.1:0-18967 GCF_052376345.1 Psychrobacter sp. AOP5-GZ1-6
GTTATTTCACTATAAAAATATCACAGCCTTAACCTCCCTTGAAGTATCACGTATATATCTGCGCTTGATTGTTTTGTACTACTTTTAAATTGAATCAACTATAAGCCATATCCCCAATCTAAATGATAAATGGGCTAAAAACCTCAAAAAACAAAAAGCCCGATGCCTAAGAATAACTTAAAGCATCGAGCTTTGTTCTATAACTGTATTTTACAACTATGTTTTACGGCTATATTACTAACTAAACTATAGTAAGCATTCGTAGCTAAGTTATATTAAGAAAAAATATGCCCACAGTCCTACCACACAAGTGGCAATGATATTAAGAATAATACCCGTACGAACCATCTCTGTCTGCTTGATAAGTCCTGTACCAAACACAATCGCATTTGGCGGCGTCGCAACTGGTAGCATAAAGGCGCACGATGCACCAATACCAATGACCAATACTAATACTTCATGCGGTAATCCCATCTGCTCAGCGATAGCAGCGAATACTGGCACCAACAGTGCAGCAGAGGCAGTATTAGAAGCGAACTCGGTTAAAAAGATAATAAATGCAGATATCGCAATCATCACCATTAGTAATGGTGCAGCGGACAATGCATTAGCAACCGTTTCACCAAGTACTAAAGACGCACCTGAGACTTTCAAGACTGTCGATAGTGCAATACCGCCACCGAACAGCATGAGCACGCCCCAATCAGTATTATCAGAAACTTGCTTCCATGATACCAACCCTAAGCTCACTACCGCTGCTGCCGCTGACAAAGCAATAATAGCGTCCGTATCACTAATATCTAATGCAGCACCGATTTTTTTGGAAAATATCCAGCTCAATGCAGTCACAATAAAGACAATAATAGTCACCACACGCGGCTTATTCCACGCAATAGGCTCGTCTTCCGTCAGTGTTATCTTACGATTCAGATTGGGTTTCAGGAACAAATACATCGCACCCAATAATAGTGGCAGTAACACCAACATCATCGGTATACCAAACTTCATCCAATCAACAAACGCAATATCAAGCGCTTTGGCTGCAATCGCATTAGGCGGTGAACCAACAATCGTACCCAAGCCACCAAGGCTTGCTGAGTACGCGATACCCAGTAGCACAAACACAAATGTACCGCGATCTTTTTCACGATCAACTTGCGTTAAAATACCCAGCGCCAATGGCAACATCATCGCTGCCGTGGCGGTATTTGATATCCACATTGACAAAAATGCCGTCACACCAAATATCAAAAATACGGCAGTACTAAGCTTACCACCTGACATCGATAGAATCTTTAATGCAATTTTTTTGTCCAACTGTTGCACATGCAGCGCTGCAGCTAAAGCAAAACCACCGAAGAACAAATAAATAGTCGGACTAGCAAAGCTCTGTAAACCAATTTTGGCGTTGAAATCTGGGATACCAATCAACGCACCCACTACAACCACTAATAGCGCTGTAATTGTAACGTGCAGTGCTTCTGTTAGCCAAAGCACACCAATGAAAAACAACAATGCAAGACCTTTATTAGCATTGATATCAAATGGCAAAACATTATAGATAATCATAGCGACAATCGCCGCAATAGCGACAACCACTAGCCCTTTACCAGTTCCTTTTGGAAAGGTATCGGTAAATAAATACTCATTGCCATCACTAGGTAGATGGCTGTCTAGTTTTTGTTCTGACATAAAACGTCCTTATTTACTCAAAGACAATGTGAAAATACCTTACATTGAATGGGCACTGTAGTAATCACTTTGTCACTTACCCAAAAAAATACGTGGCTATCATAACAGATATATAACAGAAAAATGACTTGACGAAGAACTTAATAAGTTCCTATCACATTATTATGTTGATAAAAAATCAAGACCCAGATTAGAACAATCAGTGCCTGCATCGTATTCAACTTATATAAACTTGCTAATACTAATGCCAAATAAAATCAGTTAAAACAATAGTGATGTTGGTTACACACCGTCACTAAACATGCTCACACTCTACCTGTACAAGAATACCTCGGACTCTCATACTTACTATCAGTTCAAATTAAACACTAAATATCAATGGTAAAATTCACGAACATATTTCCACTAGATTTTACGCCAGAAAGTTAATAAAAACAAACAGGAGCACATGATGACGAACGCAAGTAAAACAGATTCAACCACTAAGATGGCACCTAAGGACATCAATCAAGACGGTTTAGCCAAAGAAGATCAGCAACGTACTGATGATTCTGCACTTGATATGATGCAAGGTATGCATGAACATGAAGATCATAAAGAAGAAGGTAATAAATAAGTTACCGCTTTACGTTTACAGTAAAAATAATAGGCGCTTATCATTATGATGAGTGCTTTTCTCGTCTTGGCTCTCTTTTTTCTGGTAAATGACCTGAAGCATAATTATATAAAAACGCTGCTGTCAGTACAATTGTAATAGGTACCAATAACGCACCATAACCCACTTTGGCATACATAAATGCTCCTACCGCGCTCCCACCGCAAAAGCAATACCAAATAATCGCTTGAAACCCCAGTGTTGGCTTACTGATCGAGCGACCCGCTAGCCAATTACCTATTGCCGCACCCATGTCTGAGGTCAACCCTGTCAAGTGGGTGGTACGAATAACAGCGCCACTATAAGTAGCGACCATTGCATTCTGCAAGCCGCACGCCATCGCAGCCGCTAACTGTCCTAAATAATCGTGCTGTTGGTATAGCCAATAGCTAATCACTAGTAATAGCGCTTCTATATATAGCGCTTTTCCATAACCTTTACCTAGTTTTAATGAGGCTTGTCCAATAACAAAACCGCTCAATATAGCACCTGCTAAAAAAGAAAGTAACAACGCACCAATATACAAAATACTGTGTACATCTAAATAAGCAATCGCCGATGCAAATAAGCTGACATTACCCGTGACATGCGAAACCGACAAATTAGCAAAACCCATCAATGCTGCCGTGTTGACACAGCCAGCACTAAAGGCAAGCACCGCACCACCCCACAATATCCACCTTGGTAATTTAGTTATCATATCTACTACCTAAAGACTGAACTAAAAACAGCACATAGTATAACTAAAAAAGGCAACCAATTGGCTGCCTCCTTTATTTCTTAAACATTATTTTCAGACGACATTACTAGGATGTGCCCTCATTACAGCAACCAATTACTTTGGTTCGTCTAGCATCATTAACTGCTCGCTGATAGCAACGGTATTGAAGCCTGCATCTACAAACATGATTTCGCCAGTAATACCAGAAGCCCATGGTGATAGCAAGAACAATGCCGCATTACCCACCTCTGTCTGAGTGATATTGCGCTGTAATGGCGCGATTTTTTCACTGATATCAAGCATTTTACGGAATGATTTGATACCACTAGCCGCTAACGTACGGATAGGACCTGCTGAAATAGCATTAACTCGGATGCCTTCACCGCCCATAGAGGTGGCAAGATAGCGAACACTGGCTTCCAAACTGGCCTTAGCCATACCCATGACATTATAGTTTGGTAACACTGAAATACTACCTTCATAAGTCAATGTCAGCATAGAACCGTGACGCATGGCTAGCAACTCACGCGCTTCTTTGGCCAATGCCACAAAACTATAGCTTGAGATATCATGCGCAATACTACTGCCCTCACGTGTAGTTGCATTGACAAAATCACCATCGAGTTGATCCATAGGTGCAAAGCCAATCGCGTGTACCACACCATTGATACCATCGCCCCAATGCGCAGTCACTTGCTCAAAACAAGCAGCGATAGAGTCATCAGAGGCTACATCACACTCTAGCACCAAATCCGCTTCGAACTTCTCTGCTGCCATATCCACACGTTTTTTAATTTTGTCATTTGGGTACGTCAAAATCAATGATGCGCCTTCACGATGTAGGGCTTCAGCGATTGCCCAAGCAATAGATAACTTGCTTGCGATTCCAGTTACGACAAATCGTTGTCCTTGCAATAGCATAATTTTTCCTTTTGAATCAATTAAAATTGTTTAACTTAAAAAGTTATTTAGAGTAGTTATTTGGGATAAATAATCAGTGCTAGTAAATCATAAATTAAAGATGGCTTATTATACACGAATTAATTTAAGTAAACAGTCGTAAACTGTATTGACTTACACGACTTTGCTATCCAACAATTACCCTATCATGCCACCTAATATAGATAAAACGACTAACTGCTAGCCATAGCAGTATGAAGTTAAGCAGATTTCAAGTATAATCACAGCCCTTCCCAGCTTGCACAATTTTTATAAAAATCCTTTAAAACCATTGTTTGTAAACAAGGATTTAGCGTTAAGCTACACCCACATTTTGGATGGCTGCCAAACTTATGAGTAACACCCCAACAATAACATCAGAATACCAAGAAAGTATTGAGTCTTATCGTCAATTGATCGGCTCAACTGGTGAAGACTTGAATCGTCCAGGTCTTGAAGAAACACCCATGCGTGCCGCGAAAGCCTTTAATCACTTAACACAAGGCTATCATCAAAACTTAGACGAAGTCGTCAACGATGCGTTATTTCCATCGAGCAATCGTGAGCTCGTATTGGTACAGAATATCGAGTTTTATTCATTGTGCGAACATCATATGCTACCCTTTCATGGTATTGCGCATATAGGCTATTTACCCAATGGTCAAGTTTTAGGTTTGTCAAAGTTTGCTCGTATCGTCGATATGTTTGCCCGTCGTTTACAAGTTCAGGAAAACCTGAGCGAACAGATAGCACAAACCATTATGGACGTCACTGGCTGTCGCGGGGTCGCGGTAGTGATGGATGCAGCACACATGTGTATGATGATGCGCGGTGTTAGCAAGCAACACTCCACCACACGTACGATGTCCATGCTGGGTGAGTTCGTTCATGATAATCAAGCACGTACGGAATTTTTGGGTGCAATACCTAAGCGTCAGCCTGCATTTTGATTGCTAAGATTAGGGTCTGTTGAACATTAAAATGTGGTACTGGCAGTAGCTATTTTTTGCCAATACGCAGTGAAATTTTTGATACCTAGTCGTTCTAGGTTAGATAATTTCGCCATGTATTGGCAAAAAATAGCCCTGCCCTGAAAGGCTGAGGCTAAAATCACCCCAAACGTTGTTATAAACCTAGCCAAGGTCTCGACATTATCGTCGGTTTACGCCTAGTTTGATGCGATTTTAGCGATCAGCAGTCCTAATATTTGAATGTTCAACAGACCCTAATTAAGTATTAAAAACCACACTAGAAACAATGTTAGACATAATATTACAAACAAAGAAAAGGACGCTAATGCGTCCTTTTCTTATTTTAGTTTTATCAATATTTAAGAAGCGATTGGCGTTACTTCATCGATCCAATCACCGTAACCTTCTTTTTCCATGTCTGCCAATGGAATGAAACGCAGCGAGGCTGAATTCATACAATAACGCTTACCTGTCGGTGCAGGGCCATCATCAAATACATGGCCTAGATGCGAGTCAGCATAGCGGCTGCGTATCTCGGTACGAACAGAGAATATACCTCTATCTTCTTTTTCAACGACCATGTCTGTACTCAATGGACGAGTAAAACTTGGCCAACCTGTTCCAGATTTGTATTTATCGCGAGAAGAATACAGTGGCTCACCCGATATCACATCGACATATAGACCAGATTCTTTGTTATCCCAATATTCATTATCAAAAGCGCGCTCAGTACCTTCTTCTTGAGTAACTTTGTACTGAATATCATTAAGCGATTTTTTCAATTCGCTTTGTGCAGGCTTTACAAACGTATCCACATTAAAGCCAGTCGTCATCTTAGTATTTGTAGAGCTGGCTGAAACATTACTGTTTTCTACGCTATCTGCATCAGGTTTAAATTGGCTAAAGTCTAACTGATAGTTTTTACCATAGACGCTTTCGATAAACTGATAACGACCAGAATTAAAAGTATAGGCTTTATAGCGAATTGGATTCTTTTTATAATAGTCCTGATGATACTCTTCTGCTGGATAAAAAGTACTGACAGGAACAATTTCTATCACCACAGGCTTCTCATACACACCAGAATCTTGTAATGCCTGTTTTGCCGCTTCTGCTGTTTGTTTTTCTTGCTGATTATTATAAAAGATAGCAGGACGATACTGGGTACCGCGGTCTACATACTGACCTTCAGCGTCAGTGGGATCAGCGATACGCCATAATGCCTGTACTATACCCTCATAGGTGATTTCCGTAGGATCATAGTAAACCTGCGCCGCTTCAGTATGGCCAGTGCCACCCGCTGATACTTGTTTGTATGTTGGGTTTTCGGTCTCACCACCTGTGTAACCTGAGACTACTTCTACCACACCAGGAATCTTCTCATAACCCGCTTCGACACACCAAAAACAACCACCAGCTACTGTCGCCACTGCCAAATTAGGATCTGTCGGTGCATAAGGGTTTTCAGACGTTGGCGTGGTCTTTGCCGTCGTTTCAGTGGCTGCACAGCCCACAAAAAGAGTACTGCTTACTGCCACTACAACAGCAGCAACTCTGGTTTGTAATGTGCGGTTCATCAGGATTTCCTAAGAGTAATGTTGTGTGTACAATTATAATAACTCGGTTATGTGACTACAATACGCCTGTTTTGTTATAAAAATTTAACGTGATTTAAATATTACGTAATTTAACTAAACAATAGTTTTTGAATTACGTGTGACTTGCCTGTATTAGATGCTGAGTGTAAATATGTTTAGGATTATTAAAGATATTTTCAGTCTGTCCAGACTCCACGCACACACCATGTTTTAGTACCATTATCTGTTGACATAACGCACGCACTACTTTTAGATCGTGGCTGATGAATACATAGCTAATTTGCAATTTTTCCTGAATTTCACGTAGTAATCTCACCACAGTCACCTGCGTGGTGCTATCAAGTGCAGAAGTCGGTTCATCTAGTATTAATAAACTTGGCTGCATTATCAGTGCCCGTGCTAGTGCCACACGCTGCCGTTGACCGCCTGACAGCTCATGCGGATAACGTTGTGCAAACTCGATAGGCAGGTGCACAGTAGCCAGACTCTCTATGACTGCCTGCTGACGAGCGATCTTGTCGACACCCTGTACTAGCAATCCTTCCTCAACGATTTGCATCACTGTCATACGAGGATTGATACTGGCAAACGGATCTTGAAACACCATTTGAATTTGTGAGCGAAAATGACGCATCTCACGTTTTGATAATGCCTCAATATCTTGTCCATTGACCATTATTTGCCCACTGACACGCGCTTGATTAGCGAGTAGCTGACTTAAGGCTAGTGCTGTCGTTGTTTTTCCAGAGCCAGACTCCCCTACAATACCCAATGCTTGACCTTTCAATAACGTCATATCCAAATCATTAACTGCATCAAACCAACGCTTCGTACCACCAAACAGTTTTTTTTCAATCGGGAACTGTATCTGTAGATTTCTGACTGCCAATACGACAGCTGGTGAATCTTCACTATCAACCACCAAATTCAGTGCATGTCCAAAGTCCTGCTGAATAAGCGTGCGCGTATATTCCGCTTTGGGTTTGCTAAACACAGTAGCCGTTTTACCTTGTTCAATCGTCTTTCCTTGACGCATAACGATGACATCGTCACTATAACGCCTGACTAAGTTGAGGTCATGACTAATCAGTAGCATTGCCATATTATGCTGACGCTTAAGCTTGTTCAACAGATCCAAAATCTCATGCTGCAACGTCACATCAAGCGCAGTCGTCGGCTCATCAGCAATTAAAATATCGGGCTGCTGCGCCAATGCCATCGCAATCATAACGCGCTGTCGTTGACCACCTGACAACTCATGCGGATAACGGTCTAACTTATCGGCAGCATCAGCAATATTGACATCATCAAGCAAAGCAATACTTTTTTCTCTCCATTGCTTTTTTGGAACACCACTTAAACGCAGTGACTCGGCAATTTGTTTGGCTACGCTATGTAACGGATTAAGAGCTGTCATTGGCTCTTGAAATACCATACCTATACGTTGCCCACGGATAGTCCGCAATGCCGTGTTTCGCCCTTTATCCTTGGCTATCGGCAATGTTGTCATGCCTGCTGAACCTGTCAGCTGCACCTTGCCACTAATGACTAAATTGTCCGGTAGTAGTCCTAATAAGGCCAAACTGGAAATAGACTTGCCAGACCCTGACTCACCAACGATGGCTAGCGTTTGCCCTTGTGCTATCTCATAAGACAACTCATCAACCAAAGCCACGCCTGTATCGGTAGAGATATTGAGTCTATCTACTGTCAATATTGCTTTATTTCGTTCGTGACCATGATTTTTATCTGGTCGATTGTTTGGCTCATTAGTTATAGTCATATTAAGAACGTCTCGGATCAAAAGCATCACGCAGTGCTTCACCAACGAATATCAGCAGCGATAAAATAAAGGTTAAACTAAAAAACCCTGATAAGGCCAACCAAGGTGCATCTAGGTTGTTTTTACCTTGTACCATCAACTCACCGAGTGATGGTGAGCCCGGTGGCAAGCCATACCCTAAGAAGTCTAATGACGTCAAAGCGATGACATTGGCTGTTAAGATAAAAGGTAATTGCGATAAGCTTGAGGCCAACGCATTAGGTAAAATATGCTTTAGCATGATGCGACTGTCCGACACCCCAAGATTACGGGCGGCACGCACATAATCAAAGTTACGCGCACGTAAAAACTCCGCTCGTACCAAACCGACTAAGTTCATCCAACCAAACAACAACATCAATGCAAACAGCATAGTAATACTAGGGCTAAAGAGACTCACCAAAATAATAATCATGAACAGTTGAGGCATACCACCCCACACTTCCATAAACCTTTGCCCCACCAAATCCACCCAACCTCCATAATATCCTTGTATCGCACCAACGATGATACCAATCAATGCGCCTACAAGTGTCAATGCCAAACCAAACAATAAAGACACCCGTAATCCATAAATTATCCTCGCCAATACATCGCGCCCCAAATCATCGGTACCAAGCCAGTTTTGAGCGTTGGGCGCTGCTGGATAAGGAATACCCAATTCAACATTGGGCGTCTGATCGGCAAAAGGAATGAGCGGCATAATATAAAAACCCTGATCGTCAATCAAAGCTTGCACCGCAGGATCTTTGTAATTGGCTTCAGTCTCGAACACACCACCAAAAGTCGTTTCAGGATACGCTGTGACTACTGGAAAATAGTAATCGCCTTGATACTGCACTAACAACGGCTTGTCATTGGCAATCACATTGGCAGCCATACAAATAATAAATATCAGCGTAAACATAAACAGTGATACAACGCCTAAACGATTGCGACGGAAACGGTTTAGACGCGCTTGCCAAATAGGATTTAGGCGACGTTTTTTTTGTTTTATTGCTGTAGAAACAGGCGTTTCATTTGAAGATGGCGAATAATTGGACATATTATCTGACATTAGCGCCCCTCAAAATCAATGCGAGGATCAATCAAGTGATAACTTAAATCACTAATTAACTGTAATAATAACCCCACTAAAGTAAATATAAACAAGGTGCCAAATATTACTGGATAATCGCGCTGTTGAATGGCTTCAAAACCAAGCAGACCTAAACCATCTAATTTAAAGATAATCTCAATCAGAAAATTACCCGCAAAGAATATCCCAACGATAGCCGCTGGAATACCTGCAATAATAATTAGCATGGCATTACGAAAAACATGCCCGTACAAAACTTGACGCTCTCCCAAACCTTTAGCACGGGCAGTCAACACATACTGCTTGCCAAGCTCCTCTAAAAAGCTAAACTTGGTCAAATAAGTCAAGCCAGCAAAGCCACCTACCGTACTTGCCAATAGAGGCAACGCCAAATGCCAAAAATAATCCTTCACTTTACCCAGTGCACTGAGTTGGTCAAAGTTTTCTGAGGTAAGGCCTTGTAGCGGAAAAATATTCCAATAGCTGCCCCCAGCAAAGAACACCAATAGTATGATAGCAAAGACAAATACAGGTATCGCATGTCCAATCGCAAGCAGCATAGCCGTTGCTTTATCGATTCCTGAACCATGGTGCATAGCTTTATAGACCCCAAGTGGAATCGCTATCATATAAATCAGCAGCGTACTCCATAACCCAAGCGATATTGATACTGGCAGTTTTTCTACAATCAGGTCGGTTACTGACTGACCTTTAAAAAACGATGTACCAAAATCTAACTGAGCATAATTCTTTAGCATCAACCAAAAACGCTCAGGTGCCGATTTATCAAAGCCATACTGGGCATTGATAGCCGCTACCATGTCTTCTGATAAGCCGCGCGTCCCTTGATAAGTACTGCTATTACCACCTGCACTGCCCGCACCAATATTACCAGCCAGCGCATTGTCTTTTGCGCCTTGCTCAATAAGTGCGAGCTGCTGCTCAACAGGGCCGCCAGGAGCTGCTTGCACAATGACGAAATTTGCGAGCAAGATTAAAAAAAGCGTCGGTAATATCAGCAGCAATCTTTTTAGGATATAACGACCCATAACAGCAGATTCCTAACATAATGAAAGAGACAACAACGGAAAATTTGGCTAAAAATTATTTTTGAGCTCACGTAAAGCGGCAAATACAGTCAAAGACTTATCGTCGTCGAGATTCATTTTAGCCTTCACACCTGCTATCACGCTTGGTTCTTGTGTACGTAAGAATACATTAACCAGACGCTCATGCTCTAGGGTCACAGGCAATGTTGGAATACCTTCTGCTGTTTGTTCCTGTGCATAAGCGAGTGCTTGCTGCATTGCTTCATTAGCGGGTTCAATCGATAGGCCAAAGCGTAAATTGCTGGCCGTATACTCATGTGCAGGATATAACAGCGTCTCAGCCGCTAGACTATTCAAACGCTTAAAGCTGTCATGCAGCTGCTCAATCGTACCAGTAAATACCCGACCACAACCCGCACTAAATAGCGTATCACCGCAGAAGCAATGTTTGAGCCCATCGATATCTAAAACATAGGCTACGTGACTCGCTGTGTGACCATATACGTCCCAAACTTGTGCCGAACAACCCCAAGCACTTACCGTACTGCCGTCTTTGATTGTCTGATCTTCATCGACATTATGCTCAGTATGCGCAACCAAATGCGTCATCGGGTAAGCCTCTTGTAGCTCTTCAACACCGCCAATATGATCGTGATGATGATGCGTGGTCCAAATAGACGTTAGCTCTAGATTGTTTTCTTCTAAGTAGGCAATGACAGGCTCAGCTTGACCTGGATCAATGACAATCGCTTGCTTATTATTTTCATTAATCAATGTCCAGATATAATTGTCATTGAACGCTTTAATCGGGTGGATACGAATACTCATGGTGAATCCTTACGAATAGTTATCTTTGTTGCTTGTTTATCAGATATCTTTGTGAAATGCTTTAACCTTCAAAATTGTTAGCTTTTACCGTTTTAAATAGCTATCGTCTTAAACAGACACTATTTTAAACAGCTACTTACTGCTTTAAATAAGCATTAACGCGCGCTTCTGCTGCCTTATCTGTCCACCAGTAGTCAATACCCACGGCATTGGTAGGCAGTTTTTCAGTGTGACGGTATTGATTCCAATAGGCGACATTGGTACCTGACTTGCCATATAACGGCACCAGATAATAACCTGCCCGTAATAAGCGGTCGAGCACTTGGGTGTATAACACAATCTCATCACGGTTATGAGCGTTGCCTAATTTTTCTATTACCGTATCAATTACCTCATTTTTAATACCCGCTGTGTTTCTATTACCGGCTTGATCGGCAGCCGAACTGCCCCAAAAACCGGCTTGTTCGGCACCTGGAGACAAGCTTTGAGCAAAGACATCAACGACAACGACCATATCATAATCAAAATTGCGCATGCGTTCATAGTATTGCGGGCTATCCACTTGACGCAAGGTCGTGTCAAAACCTAAACGCTTTAAGTTACGAATATAAGGCAACAATACTCGTCCCATGGTTTCGCCTGTCATCAAAATCTCAATTTGAGCGAGCTGTCCATCAGGCTGATATAGCTTCATATCGTTATAGTAAAAGCCAGCATCTAGCAGCAGCTGCCGTGCTTTTAACAACCCTTGACGATTAAAACCCTTTCCGTCGGTAGTGGGTAATTGCCACGCAGCTAATGTTGCCTGACGTTGCACTGGTTCAAGCTTAGCTAATAGAGGAGTAAGTACTGCCATCTCGTCGCCTGATGGTCTACCAGTTGCCGCAAGCTCTGAACCATGAAAGAAGCTCTGCAAACGTTCATACTGTCCATGAAATAAGGTCTTATTCATCCATTCAAAATCATAAGCCGCGGTTAATGCTTGACGAACACGAATGTCTTGAAAGATTGGCCGACGCATATTCATCACCAGACCTTGCATCGCTACTGGATTTTGACTGCTTATCGTCTCTTTGTTAATCAGCCCTGATTTTACCGCAGGGAAGTTATAACCGGTTGCCCAATTAGACGCTTTATTTTCAGGACGGAAACGATATTGACCGGACTTAAAACCTTCAAACGCAATTTCATCACTTTGATAATACACAAACTTAATCATGTCAAAGTTATAACGACCGCGATTGACCATCAGATCACGTCCCCAATAGTTAGGGTCACGCAGATAGCTCACGGAGCGTCCCGCATCGACTCGACCTAGCTTATAAGGGCCACTGCCCATCAGTGGTGTTAACGTGATTTTCTCAAAACCAGTATCGATAGAAGACTTGGCAAAAATAGGAAACTGCCCGACCGTTAACAGAATTTCTTTATTATCAGCAGAAGCAAAGACAAACTTTACTCGTTGCTTATCTACCACTTGAACCTCTTTAATATCTCCCAAATAACTACGGATATACATCGGCCCTTTGTTCAATAGCGCATCAAAAGTGGCTTTAACATCATCGCTAGTGACTGGTGACCCATCCCAAAATCGCGCATCAGAATTGATATGATAAACAATCCAGCTGGTATCATCAGGATCATAAGTGACCTTGCTTGCTAGCTGCGGATACATCGTAAAAGCTTCATTTAATGAGCCCGTCATCAGAGTATCATATAGATAATCTGTACCAGCCATCGCCACACCAGTGGTCATCCACTTATTAGCAGCGTTAAAAGTGCCGCGCGTATCAAGCGATAGCGTACCACCTGTCGGCGCATTTGGATTGGCATATGGCATAAATGGCGCGTCAATATAGTTAGTAGGACTATTATGACCGAGCGCAGTAGTCGTGATTGGTACTGCGTTACTGATAGGCGCCCATCCCACGACAGCTACCAATAACACAGTTTTTAGCATGGTGTTTTTTATCATAATAAAGTTATAACAAGCCCTTGTGCCAAACCAATGAATATATTTAGAATTTTTCTAGAAATTACAGCTCAATGCAAAACTCACTAAAAATGATACGTAACGCAAAATTTCATCATAACAAATTTAAGTTTTTTAACCTAATGGTTTACCGTGTTAAGTACGCTGTCATACAAACGACTGACTTGATAGAAACACAATTGATTAGGGCGTGTTCAATAAAAAAGGCGCAACTCCTAAAAGTTACGCCTTTCACTGTCTAAAGCCAACCTCTATTTAAGCGTGCTTTTTCTCAAACGCTATCATAAAGTCCACCAGTTGCTGTACCCAGTCTAGTGATACGGCATTATAGATACTGGCACGCATACCGCCCACATCACGGTGACCTTTTAGGTTCATCAAACCTGCAGCGGCTGACTCTTCTAAAAACACTTGGTCAAGACTGCTATCTGCCAACGTGAATGGCACATTCATAATAGAACGATGCTGAATGGCTACTGGGTTGTTATAAAAATCGCTGTCATCAATCGTCTTGTAGAGTAAGTCTGCTTTTTGCTGATTAATCTTGCCAATAGCAGCAACGCCGCCCTGCTCTTCTAGCCAATCAAAGACCAGTCCTGCCAAGTACCAAGAATATGTCGCTGGCGTGTTTGACATAGATTGTTTTTCGGCCTGATGCTCGTAGTTCATCAGTAGCGGGCACCACTCACTTGCCTGCCCCAATAAATCTTCACGAATGATCACAATAATCAATCCTGCTGGACCAATGTTTTTTTGCGCACCAGCATAAATCATACCGAACTTAGAAACATCAATCGGTTGTGACAAAATGCAAGAAGACATGTCGGCAATAATAGGCGCATCAACTTGTGGTGGCTCAAATATCTGTAAACCATGAATGGTCTCATTAGCACAATAATGAAAATACGCCGCATCGTCACTCAATTGCCATTCACTTTGATCAGGCACATCGGTAAAGTTACTGTCTTTGCCTGTTGCGACCACATTCGTCTCACCCAAACCCAGTTTGGCATAGCGATCGGCTTCTTTGATTGCCTTGCCTGACCAAGCGCCTGTGGTTAGATAATCTGCGCGTCCGCCATTCAATAGATTCAATGGAATCGCTGAAAACTGTAAGCTGGCACCGCCTTGTAAAAATAGCACTTTATAATTATCTGGAATGTCCATCAACGAACGCAATTTCGATTCCGCTTTTTCGGTAATGGCGACGTACTCTTTACTACGGTGACTGACTTCCATGACCGACATACCACTGCCCTGCCAATCAAGCAGCTCATCTTGCGCGCGTGATAATACAGCAGTCGGTATCGTAGCAGGTCCCGCTGAAAAATTAGGCACACGGTTAGGAGCGGCAGTATTGATAGTTGATGTGGTGGTCATAATCATTATCCTAAATATGATGAAATCATCGTTGTTTGTTGGAGCGTAAAGGTTATTGATTAAAATCACTTTAACAGTGATTTTCGTTGTTTTTATTCTCTAATATCTGTTTTGTTCTTGCCAACAATTTATGCTGATAGTTTATCACCGCACCTATGATGACAAGCCGGCTTAACCAGATAGTTTATCCCAAAGCTGACGTTTTAACCCGCTATCGGCAAGCATCTCATCTAACGTGGGCACAGCAGTAAGTGTCGGATGCTCAAGCCCTTCAGGCAGTTCAGTCAATGCTACTACTTGTATTTCTTCGCTGCGGCCGATTTTAAAGACATATCCTGCAAGGCTGGCGTTGGCAAGCTCAGCGGTATCCATGCCTTCACAAATGGGGAAAGATGTGGCCTCACAAGCGATTGATAGTGCTTGAGTGATGTTTTGCCATAGCTTTTGACTGTCATTATTGAGTGCTTGGATATCAACTAATATTACCCAGTCACCATAGCGCCCTCCTTGCAAGTCAAAAGGGGCTACTTTTTTTAAGCCATCATCGTTGGCTATACTATTAGAAATAGAAAGAGAGGATTGTTCAATAGAAGCCGTTGTTTGCTGCACGATGTGTTCTACTAGGGGTCGAACCGCCACATCAGGAGTACTGCTATCAAAGCTATAATTGACAGGACTTTGTTCATGCGGTTGTGTTAAGCCTGCATCACTAGCATCATGATAATAGTTACTAATAGATTCATCATCAATGACAGCTGATATAGTATCAGCAGATGCTATATTCGACGTTTCAGCGTTCGCAGCAGCATTACTTTGACGTTCAATAATTGGTTGTGCAATGCTCGTAGCAGACGACGCAGTCTGAGCCGACCTATCAACGATAGAGTCAGGAATAGTAGGCGCAGCAATATCTGCCATATCGATAGTGTTGGAGCTTGGCTGTACCCACTGATTGATACCCATCATCGCTAAAATCTGACGCTGCTGCATACGATGTTGCAATACTGTTAGCGGGTCTGCAATGTCACTCATGTTTCTCTACTATCCTACTCGTCTAAAATGGGTTTACAGAATATTTGTATAAAAAACATCAAATAATAACTTCGATCATGCAATATCTAGCCAGCCCAGTACAAGTCAAGCAATGCCTACGCACTTCGCTCATTCAAAACAGCTTGCGAATACCCAACCAGCGATCAGCCAATAGCATCAAACAGTCATACTCATCTTGACTGACTATCGTATCATGTAACATCACGGTATGTAATGTACTCAGCCATTGTTGATAATGGATATAAGTGTAAGAATTATCAGTCACGTTATTATAATCTATTTGATCGCTTCCCTGTTGCTTCTCTTTATCATTATCATCACATGTATCTGCTGTTGTAGCAGATACAAATGTAGGTACAGTCTCTATCAATGCTAATAACTGGATACTGTTCAGGCTCTGCGTGGTTAATAACAGCCATTGTAAGTTTGCATCGCTCACAGCGGCTAAGTCAATATCAATCAATCGTGCATGGCGACGTAAGTCTACAATATAGTGAGTCACACTAGCATCGTTATAGCCGAGCATTGAACTATGGCGCTCTGAGATCATTTGGCCTTTGACATCTTTTGACAAACGATAGGCCAATAGAGCAAGCATCGTTTTTTCCACACTATCCAGTCCGACAAATATCTGACCAGAAGGATCGAGCTGCGCATATATATCGTTTGCACCAGTTTGCAATGTATACTGCCATGACTTACTTTTATCTGCATTCAACGGCTGGTCACCCAGCACCATTGACAGTATCGATAGCAGCGGCTGTAAGTGCAACGCTTGCCATAATGACAAAATAGAATGGGCCTGAGACACATTACTCTTAACATCTGTATTCTCAATATCAGCGCTTTCATCGGTCATCTTATCTGCCAGCACTTTACTTAAGTCAGCGCTCAACTGATGATTGATCAGGGCCATAATACCCTGTTGGTAGCGTGTCAGCATCGTACGATATTTTGCTTGCTGACTATAATCCTGATGGCTTTTATTGCTGTGACTGCTTTCATGCTGCTGACGTAATGTTTCAATCATGCTCGATGATAAGTCATGTTGGCTTAGTTTTTTTAGTGCCGTTGTGATGAGTACGCTATCTAAGCGACGGTCCATTGTCGCCACACTCTCTATCAATTTATTATCTATTGTGTGCGGCAAAATTTTCGTTTGGTTATCACTCTTTGTTATGTTAGTTGTAATTATGGCATCAGTCGCAATCTTGCTCCAAATATCGGCTAAGTCATAAGAAGCCGTCACCTCTAGTGCATGACCTTGATGGCATAGCATCACCGCTTCAATTAAGGCTTGCGCTCCTAGCGGATGATGGCTGTGATTAAGTACATACTGTGGTAATGAGACCTTTTTAATATCATCAATACTGATCAAGTCTGCTACCGGCAAATCACTATCAGGTTGTGCTTGCCACGGTTTTAGCTGTTTAAGAGTACCAATATCTTCTGCTTGCACCTGCAATCGTCCGTCAACAACAACATCTTGTTCGATCACAAACTCAAGGCCTTTCTCTGCCTCTAACTCATTATTCATCTCTTGATTAGATAATGATTGAGATTGAAGTGATTGTTTATTAAGTTTTGCTTTATTGCTTAGGCTATTGGCTGTTATTGCTCCCCAATCGCCAAGCCTGCGCTGCTCGTATATCTCTTTTACCTTTTTTTGATTGATGCGCTTTTCTTTGGCAACTTGGGCAGAAAACTTGTGATAAGCATTCTCATTGATGGCACTCATACGCTCAGACAAACTAGGATGCGTGGCAAACCAAGAGACATCGCCTAAGTCCGTGCCACTGCTGGCAAAGAAAAAATGGCTGAGTCCGTTGATATCAGTAATACCTGTTAATCGTGAACCTAGCGAATCTTGATGAATGGCTTTTAAGGTTTCCATGATCGCAGGAGAGCGTGTCAACTGTACACTGGTCGCATCGGCGAGCAACTCACGCTGACGGTTAAAGCTGTGTTTGATGAGTTGAGCGCTTGCCATACTCGAAAAGCTCATCCCATGCAATAACAACGTCCACACACCACGAGGTGCTTGACGGTCTACTACTGGTTTGTTTTGTAGCCATCTCGATTGAATATTTGCGGTGGCTTGTTGATTTTGTGACTGATTCTGCCAGTACGCCACCCATTCACTATGAGTGGTAAAACTTGCCGTCTGATTTTCAGTACTGCGAGCATGACGATCGATAGATTGTTGTGATAAAACAAAATTTTGATTGACGGTATTATCAAAATAATTGTCATTACCAAAATAACTGTCATTACCGATAGGGTCGCTCCAGTCATACAGTATCTGTAGGCCTGCCAGCACCACCATCAGCTGTAAGTTAAAATTGGCATCACCATGCAAAATATGACCATACTCATGACCAATAAGTCCATACAATGCCTCATCAGACAGTTTATCAAGCGCCCCTTGAGTCACGACCAACACCATATCTTGACTGTGTCGACCCGCCACAAAGCCATTGATGCCTTGCTCCTCGGGGAGCACATACAAAATCGGCATGGTTAAACCCGAGGCAATGGCCAGCTGTTGCGCAATCTCATAATAACGTCGATAGGTTGGCGGAAAATCACGCTCATCACGCACCGCAATATGGCGTGCACTGTAGCGAACCTTTTGCACAGGCTCATGCTGATGAGCAACACCTTGGCTGTGCTCCCAAGCATCTTGACTGTCATCAATAAATAGCCGCACCGCACCAACACGCTGAGCAATAGAGCGACCACCCGCTTTTAAGCGACGATATTCTAAAAAACTACCGCCAGCGAAACTGCCTAGCGTCCAAAGAATGACCAGCACTAGCGCCCAGTGATAAATACCGCCCGTAAATACCGTGAGCAACAGCACCATGACACCAAGTGCCACCGCTATATGCGCAAAGACAATGAGAAAAAATAGCCCATAAAGCAAGAGGCTACGCTGAGTACGTGTGCGCTGTTCACCAAAAAAATCCATCTGATTGTCTTACCTAAACCTTGTATTGCCTAAGCTTTATATTAAATAAACACATAAACGCATGCTAAACACACAAACGCATGTGAATATCAGCCCATATTAACAACAGGTGCTTGAGCAATCGCCTTTCTATCTTCAAACACCAACTGACTTAATGGACGAAAGCCAAAAGTCGTGCTAACCAGATTGTTTGGAAACACTTCGCGATCGTTATTAT
>NZ_JBQSVP010000058.1:0-18426 GCF_052376345.1 Psychrobacter sp. AOP5-GZ1-6
GTTGCTCAAAAATTGTTGTTTGATGATCCCAGTCATATAGCATAATTATTATTAAAATACTTATAACCCACGCTATGGCAGCATATAGAATTAACAGTATCCTATTGCTTGGCAGCCAATGGGTAGACTGCAACCATTTAGGTTTGAAGCAAAGCCATAGTGTTGTAATCGGGATCATTAGCATAGGAAATAAGAAAAATACAGCGATGTAGTTATTCATAGACAATTGTACGCTTATTATAAATTAAACAATATTATCATATAAATAATAAATATAACTATTAAAATCATATCAAACTTATACTTACTCATCTTTTTCTCTAAATACCTAGCCTCCTCTACATTTTTTGAGTCAATCAACTTGCTCTTTTCAATAAACTTAAAACGTTTAATGTTAATAAAAATCAGCCAAATAGAAAGAGCTATAATAAAATAGCCTGCTTTAGGAGCAGCATCTTCAATAAAATCAGGAATCATCTTAACTATAAACGCAATTACTACTGGTATTACAAGCCCAGCCATCAGTAAAGCAGTGCTAAAGTGTACAAGAAAATCTCTATCTTTAGTATAAAGCTTACCTTGATTTGTTGAACCTTGTTGTTTAAGTATAAACATACCCAGAAGTGGTATGAATATAGCTAAACTTATAATTGTAACAGTAATCAAAAAGACATTGTCTAAGTAAAAATTAATCACAAGTAAGCCACACCCCATTTTATTTATCTATAATATTTAGGTTTTCTAAATAGTAAGTTTTTTTCTAAAAAATTAATTGAACGGTAACCATCCCAAGTGTATCCGAAACAGATTTACTTGAGTCAGACAGCTTAATTCTATTTGATTAGTATCTTATGCTTGGCGGGGTTACTAGTCAACAGAGCTGATAATGCCGATGCCCGACTCCTTGAGCACATCAAAGCGGTACAAGGAAACGATATTACTTCCTATAAATACAATCGACTAGAACCTATAATACTTATAGAAAAATTCTTTGCAAAAACAAAGCAATACCGTGCTATTGCAACACGGCATGATAAGCTAGCCATTCATTTTCTAAGCGCTATTCATTTAATTGCTTCAGCTGTTGAGTCACTGTTTGATTTTGTGTATGTATTTTCTAAATTGCAGTTAGAAAGAATCTAGTGTACACCGATGATTACAACTACAAGCCCTTCAAACGTTTTGATGGTTGTTTTCAAAAATTTAAAATTGACCGTCAAAGTGAGGAGCGAAGGGAATATCGTCGTCTACTGGCCCGGGTGGAAGCCCCTGATTAACATTGTTTTTATTTATTTTATTGTTGGGTGCTTGCTGGTCGTTCTGAGGCTTTTGACGGTCCAGATGACTGATTTGTTTGTTGTTATCGTCATTACTATCTAACATCTGCATCTGGTCAGCGCGAATTTCAGTCGCATAACGGTCGCTACCGTCAGGGGCTTGGTACTTACGAGTGCGTAAGCTACCCTCAATATAGACTTTACTGCCTTTACGCAGATACTGAGCAGCGATTTCACCTAAACGATTGAATAGGGAAACACGATGCCATTCGGTCGCTTCTCTTTTTTCGCCACTTTGTTTATCAGTCCATTGCTCAGAGGTCGCTACTGAGATATTGGTAACGCTACCGCCGTTATTAAACTGACGTGCCTCGGGATCTGCACCGAGGTTTCCGATGATGATGACTTTATTAACTCCGCGCATAATATTTCTCTCTTAGTTTGGTAGTTATTTAAATAATACATTGTAGTAGTTGTACGACATCTCTACACGCTTCTTTACTTGCTCTATCAAGGACTTATCAGGTTCAATGTTTATTAACCTAATGCGTTAGTGATTTCAAAGTTGAAGAGTTCTTTCCTAAATACCCAAAAAAGCATTATAGATAAAGGTAGGTATTCTAAAAACGACTCGCCACTTAGTCTGAACCATTCCGGGATTGTCGGAGACTTAACATTCTGAGAGAATACAACAATGAAAAGGCAAGCCTACACTTGAATCGCCCTGTCTCTATCCGATGCTGCTTTGTAGATTTTTTAATATTTATACTTAAAACATACATATATGTATAATTATTTTATTCTCCAAATTAGTTGACTAAAACCATCATATTAGTGAGGATAAGATATAGCAATAGCCATGCATCGCTTGATAACAGCTAAATTTAATTAGCCGGGTGATCTTATGACCAGTAAAGAACTAAAAGACTTTGTTTTCCGCGAACAACGTTTTGCCTATCCATCTTCTCATGCCGCTAAACGTATCTTTCAGCGTACATCTATAGATAGTTTAGAGTTAATGAGACTGCTTGATAATGGAGCATGTGTGAACATCGGGCAAATTGCAGGTTCATCTCGTCGGCATTTACTATTTTTTAGTCCAAAAGATAAATTCTGCTATGTAGCAATTCAAGATGAACGTTCTGGTAAAATAATTACGATCCTACCTCCTGCTTATCATAAAAATTCAGCATGGAAAATCACTACTGAGCAATGTCTATTAGCTAAAGAACGCTATGAACGATACTCAGAATTGGCTTTAGTAAGAGAGTCTATGAAAAAAGCAGAAAATGATACACCTCCATTTGACAAAGAAAGCCAATCATCAACTCACTATCGTACAGTAACTACAACTAAACGTAACTATAAAATATGGGTCCAAGCACTTTATATTAGTGAACACTTAACAACTAAACGCAAAACCTTATTTAAAACATCGATAGATTTCTATTTAGATGATTTTCAAATAAATATTAGGGAGTTCCTAAAAAATCCAGTACTGTATGAAAAAATTGATAATGGCATTAAAAACAAAAGACTTTTTCAGGAAACTATTTATGCCTTGTGTTTTCGAAAGAAGAAAGATAGCTCAACATTTTATATTGTAAAACTGCGCAATGAGTACGAAGCCATAACTCATGCAAAGAAATATAACAACCAGATCCAACATATGAAACAAGTTTTATCTTTTTACTATAGTCCTAGTCTAGCTTTACCGACTCCAGCCTCTATGAAGTTACCACGCTTATGCTGGGAGGTTTTTTAAATTAGATACATTAACCGTTAAATCTTTGATTGCTTCAAATACAAGACTTTGCTTCAACTGTACCCTGCCTCTAATTACTGAGCATGCCTCCTGCAACATTATCAGATAATGGATTATAAAGTGAAATTAAAACAATACTCACTCAGTTATATCTCAGAGCAGTTCATTACTTACCATGACGAGTTTAAGCAACTTTATATTCTAACTTATGAGATCTTATCAAAACTAGAAGTTGACTTTCTTGAGATGGAGATTGAAAGAGCACTAGCAACTACTACATTTGTGACAATCATAGACAAAAATCTCATCTTCTTAAATAACTATATTTTAGCAATCTTTTGTAAGAGACAAATACAGCAAGTTACAGATAAGCAAGTACATTGTATCTACGTTAACGACAACGAGTCCCCTGAATTTCATAGGCTGGAAACTATTTTTTATGAACTTATTAACTTTATAAATAGAGCCATTCGTAGCCAAGAAAATTTAAATTATTACAACATCCATCAAGAGTTGAAGACAGCTTTGACTACTAAACAGTGTCAGTATTTGTTTAATCTCAATAGCTACTCTATCTTTCTATTTTGCAGACACATGAATATCCATAAGAATACATACGATAACGCACGGAATGAATCAAAAAATAGCGAGAAATATAATGCCTGATGATGGTAATCAAATTGTTCTGTTGACGGATAAGCAGCTTATTGAACAAGTTGATTTTTTAAGTGTTGAAGATGAATATAACTACACTGAGAACTGGATAGACTCACTGAAGGAAATTGCCACTTTAATTAACTTAAGCATTCAACAACGATCGCCACCTTTAATAGAGCAGTTGATAGCTATAAAAAACGATTTGCTTTTTCAAGAAGAAGTCAGTAAAAAGACACTTAATGCATTACCTCCGATTCTACAACCACTTTTCTTGTTAGCTAACTTAACCCGTGATGAGCACAAAGAAATAATATGGTTATGCATATCCATTCACACGTATTTGTTATTATCACATCACAAAAAAGCAAGGACGCATTTAACGAATATAATTAACAGATTCAAATTACCCGTATTTTCTAAGGCTAAGAATAACCGATGGATTTGGAGCATATTACCAAAACTTGACGAGTTAGAAGAGTTATCAAATACAGTAGACTTCATCTATTTATTCTTTGTAAAACAATTGAGAGTAGTAGCGTACGAACAAGAAGTACGAAAAGAGCTGCTAACAAACATTGATGAAAGTGACGCAACCATCAAATTCCGCAGTAAAAAATTTAAGCAGCTTGACGCGATTGTTAAATGCTTTGAGCAAGCCTACTATCCTAATAAAAAAATCACTCGCCAGCGCAAAAAGAAAAATAGATATATGGATCCTTTTAAAGGAGAGATTACCGAACAGTTAGCTAGTTTTGTAGACGGTTCAACCTGGGTAGAGAATAGTTACTGGAATCTGAGTAGATACGATATTGAAAACGAAGCTCCACATTTATACTATCAATATCCTTCAATACCAAATTTTGATGATGAAGTGTATTCACCAAACTCAACAAAACCTAGAAATATTGAAGAATATATCGATACTTTAGAACGTCCACTAATTGTCAGTCTAGATTTGCCTGATAAGAAAATTCGTTACATGCAACCGTTACAGAGAATAGAGAAAAACGTTCATCACAGCTATATCAGTCAGCGAGAGTTAGAGCTTAACTCTAATGTCCGAACGCTTTCTGTTGCAGGCTTAAAACAGGTTTTTGGCAGATTAGCGATAGATTCACATCGATACGACTATAAATATAATAAAGCCTCTTTAATCTTACTCCTATCAATGATGACAGCGGTTCCTGTAGAGTTTTTGATAACAACTGGTTTCATTGCGGATTCCGGGTTATTCACCGTTTTCGAAGATACTGCATATTTGCAGTATCAGCTACAAATCACTGATCGTAAGCAGGAGTATGATGCAAGTATCCACGAAAACCAAGAAAGTATCATCCGTCTACCTATGCCATCGGGATTAATAAAACTCCTTTCTGATAAAAAAAACTTACCAAGCAAGGAGGATATCTCAGACTATATTCGGGCTATAAAGGAAGAGGTAGACTTACCCTATCTATCAATAGTACGGATTGAAACCGCTTTACATATCATCTTACACAGATACATTCAGGGTAGTAATCAACATATTGCCGATCTGATTTGTCGAATACCAGCATCTCTTGCGCCCTCTACCTACTACAGCAGCCATAGTAACGATTTTCTTATTAATCGTTATCGTCAAGCGATAGAGCTGCTTAACTATGATAATCAATTAGACGATAGTTTTATTAGCCAGCCGAGCACCAGAACAGATTTTACTACAGGCTCTGGATTTGCCCTGACATTAGAATACGTTAATACTTTTTTACAGAACCTATGGGTATGGGTTGATGATAGCGTTAATAAAGAGGAGCACTTTAATAGGTATAGCGCTCTTGTTTGGATCCAGTTTTGTTTGTTGACTGGTACTCGTCCAAATAATGGACTGACTAATGTTAAAGATATTGACTTAGAGGTGGGTTGGTATGAAGTTGCAGATAAACCTAATAAGGCTGTCAAGAACCATCGACTAATCCCGTTGTGCTCTACTCTTTTGGCAATTTTAAAAAAGTACCAATTATTTCTTGTCGATTATCAGCCTTATGCGACTGCCAAGGTCGATAAAATGATTCATCAGATCAAACAAGAACAAGATGAGTTAACCTTACTAAATATGCTATCAGATAATTACGATAAACTTATTAAAATCAAGCGAAGCCATATCTCAAAATTATTAGCAGACTACATGCCTTTTGAGGACTCTTATTGGACACGGCACTTCTTACGTACCCAACTTGAAAAACTTAACGTCTCAATGATATTGATCAACACAGTGATTGGTCATGAAAAAAACCGACAAGAAGCATTGGGACAATTCTCATCAGTAAACAAGCAACAAATTTGGCAAGTGCGTGATACCTTTGAGGAAATCGCACAACAAATGAATTTAAGAATGTGATAGCAAATGAAATCATTAAAAAATAAATCAAATGACGATAGCAACAAGTCGCTTAAAGAACTAGCAAATCCGCATCAAACTCAGAAATCTAAACACAAGAAAAAAAGTAAGGCTCGTGAGGTAACAAAACAGCCTATTAACCCTTCAATCGTAAATAAACATGTTTTTCCACCTAAAATTATTGCTGGGTTTACCAAACGAAAAGGCGATAAAAACATATTGAGCGTAAACCAAGATGACGTATCAAAACGTACCTATCAAAAATATGAATTACTAAGTATCTTCCAAACTCTATGGGACGATATCCAAAAACAAGCATTCCAAGACTTTCAAAACCTAATCAATCAAAAAAAGGTAGATAAAAGCTTTTACGACTATAAGATCCTTTCAACAGAGAGATATAAAAAGATCTACCTAGAAAAGAATCCCAAGCCAACTGACGATATCAAACTAAAGCAATGGGAAGTAACTTATGCTGATTATTTAGTTCAGTTAGCATTAATGACACACCCACTTGATGAACAGCACTTCGAAGCTTTTTTAAAACAAGCAAAAAAACTGATACATCAAGTCTGTTCTAAAATTTATACTTCAATGGCTCAGTTTCGCTATGCTTGGGAGGTTTTGACTAAATTTGTCAGCTACTACAACACGTTTTATATGCAGTCAGAGTATGCCTACCCTTTACCCAGTGAGCCTGTTTTAGTAAAGGAAAACCCACTATCAATTGATGAAAACTGGGTAAAAAATGGCAAGCTTTTTAATAAAATAACTAAAGCGATGATGGCAGATTGGGTGGCGGCAAGTAAAGATCAAAATCAGTCCTTAGCGTCGCTTGTATTCTCACTAATAGCTTTTGGCGGGATTAATGATAAAGAATTACTGGCTGCTTTAGTCAATACTCTGTTAGATCAACCAGTCTTAACTGCTTTCAATGATCATCATGTCATTGTTTCTGTACGTTACCCTACAAAAAATTATGGTAATGAAAGGGTGGAGTCTCCTAATGTAAGAAAGAGCCCTTTATACATTACTCAGCAAGTTTCTCTAGACGTCATCAGCCAATGCTGGTTGTACCGATGTAGAAAGTTTAATGATCCTTATCAGTTTAGGACGAACACAGATATTGAAAAACTGCTTAGAAACCACCTCAGTATTGTCTTACAAGTACCTAAAAATAAGGTCCCTTCTCTACCATGGTTGCTAAGTTATGCGAGTTATCACTGGGAAATGATGCCTAATGTCTTTGTTGATCAAGCTCTAATCGGAGTTGCACAAGGCAAGCGTAAAACCACAGGTCTACTCACAGATGATTTTTCCAACTTACTAAATAAAGAGTATAAAACTAACAAACCCTCTTTATCAATCGAGGTACCTTTATCTAAAGTCAGCAAAAATACCGTTAGGTATTCTGAGTTGGCGGAAGTACGTAAGATAGATATCGTGAAACGTATTTATAAACAGTTAGACAGTCACTACAATACTCGTCAACAAAAAGAAAAACTCAAAAATAATGAATATGATATTAACTATCATTTAACAAAGATGTTAAATGAAGAGCGTGACATTGCTGAAAATATTTTAATTCAGTTTGTGCTGTCTAGATGTAACACAAAGCCACGCCCTAAAAAAGAGACCATTCAGGGCTATTTAAGTTCGGTAGCTTATGAGTGGCTTTATTTCTTATCAGGACAGCATCTAAACACTTACAGTAGTGAGGATTTTGAAGAATGCTACGAAGAGATTTTAGAGCACAAAGCTGTCTATCGTGATAATAAAGACATCCAATATTCAGCAAAGCTACTGCAGCGGTTACATGATATAGGGGTTGAACACTATCACTTCCCTAAAGTAAGTATTAAAGAGGCCCAGACACAAAGAGTGGTACGTAGCGAATGGATTTCACCACTAGAGTATCAAGCAATTCTATTGAACATGCCAAAAGTTGTTGATCCTCTCGAAGTGGATATGTACAAACTGTTGTTTGTTTTAGCATACCGTACAGGCATGCGGAAGAAAGAGTTGCTTGGATTGAGGTATGAAGATATTGAAGGATTTACCCTTGGTGAACCCTCTTTAGTTATTCGTCCAAATATCTACCGCAGCACAAAAACTCAAGGTAGTATCCGCCGAGTAGCTGTTTTTTCATTACTATCTGATGAGGAATTGAAGTTTTTTAATCAATATATACAACTGAATGAGCTTAATAAAACAGATTATATATTTAGTCCTTCATACGATAAATACCCAATTGATGATGCAGAACCTCTTGTAGTACTGAGAAGAATATTGAGCTTATTCGAAGAAGCTAAAGATCATACATTTCATGCTTTTAGGCATACAGCAATTACCAATTTTTCTCTTATTTTGAATGCTAACAATCAGATTGTGAAAACGTTAACTGGTTACGATAATCAATATATTGCCAAGGTGAAGACCGGGCTATTAGGAGTTAATCATGATGCTCAAGATAAATGGTATGCAATTTCAGGATTAGTCGGACATGTATCTCCCAATCGTAGCTTTGAGTATTACATTCATTCGGCAATGCTCATGACTACATACGCTATCGCCAATACAGAAATGCAATTAGATTACGCTATCTTTAAAAATATTACTGGTATTAGTAAAGATAGACTCAAGTCGAATAGTGTCTCAATTATCGATGATAAGATATCCATCTCCGATACTCGCAAATTGGCAAAGAAACTGACCTTAAATCAAAGTCGAGATATTCCAGTAAACCTTACTATTGATACTGCTAATCGTTTCAAGGAAAGTGATGTATTCACTACTAATATGGCAGACGATAGGGTTCAACGCTATGGCATTAATCAACTCATCAAATTCTTACAGCTGCTAGAGCAAAGCGGCGATATCAGACTATCGGCAAACCATTCATTTATAAAGTTCGAGGATGGGCGAGTATTCGCTAAACGCGCTGATCAAATAACCCAGATTACTACTAGCCAGGGAAAATGTCGCTTCATTGAAACAACGGATCAACGACAACCAAAAAATATGAAAAGTAGAGAAAACTATGAGCTTCTACCCGTCATACTAAAATCAGTCTGGATCTTACGTGATCAACAACATGCGGACTACCTATGGTTTCTACAGATAGTTAGACAAAAAATCACTATTGATAATGCCTATCTTTCATTTCCAGTAAAAGATATAGAGGAGTTTCTAAGGTTTGCACAGATTAGCGTGAGACTTTTACCTGCACAGTCGTGGATGATTGCAGGTAATAAAGATATAAAAGCTACTGTCCATGATATCTATAGACCTGCTGATAAAAAACCAGAGACATCAAAAATTGTCTTCAAACCTTACAACTCTAGTACTATCAGATTTGGCATTTGTATTACTGACGATCAAACATCAAATGGCAAAGCTTTTTCTGGCTTGCTGAGGTTTTTAGTACACCTTTTTATGATAATAGATGATGAGATCTGATAAACATTCCATGAGAAAATACGATAGGTATACAACCATATGATACTAAGTTAGAAAGGAATATATTTGCATAACCGTTATATATTAAAAATAGTTCGATGCACTCAATATCAGAAACGGCAGGTAAAAAACGAAAGACTCACTGCTTTTTAGGGAAAATACTAAACAGGTTATAAGATATAACTAATATTGCAGTGGATTTCGCTTACCCCTCGAGTAGGGGGTAAGTGGTCAAAAGACCCTAATATTAGGGTGACCATATTCAGACTAAAAAATACGTTTACTTAATCCACCCTTAAAGCTATAATTCATTAACCATCTCGAAGCCCTTATATATCAATATATACAGGTTAATGTAGAATTACACATTCCAATGAAAATCGATCAGTTAACATTGCCAAGGTTGGGGTCGAGAGTTCGAATCTCTTATCCCGCTCCAAATATTTAAAAAGCCTCACTTAATAGTGAGGCTTTTTTTTGTCCATTTTTCGGGGTTTGTAGAGTATTTTTTTCGAATATTTATTTTATTATAGTTAAGTTTATCTAATATATTAAAAGCTCGGAAATCAGCAGCGTGACCAAAACGTGACCATTTCGTGCCCACGCTATAAATACAGATTCTATAGTTGACCCCAACTTGCAATCCTAATCTTTATATAGATTGATGCTAAAAAACACTTTCTTAGCACCATTTTTATTTTTACACTGCTTTTATAAGTTGAGCTCATAGCGTGACCAAAACGTGACCAAATCATGAAAAAGTAAGTTTTAAAAATAACCCCAACCTTAATTGTAGGCCTTGGAACGTCATATATATAAGGCTCTACCAATTATTCATCTGAGAATTTCTTTCAACTTTGTAGATCCTCAAGACTCTTCATTATCTTTATTATTTGGCTTATAAATAAATAAGTCACCCACCTGCACATCTAAAAACTCACATAACTGGTCGATGGTATTGAAGTCAATTCTTGATGACTCTTCATTGTATAACTTATGAAGGGTTGATTTACTCATACCTGTTGCTCTTACAACATCTGCTACACGCAACTTTTTCTCTGCCAAAATTACAGGAAGTTTAGACACAATCATAATTAATACCTCTTTTCGGGTAAAAATGCTTTACATTGAGGTAAAAAGATAATATAGTACACAAATCGGTTACTAATTACCTCTAAGCAGGTAAATAACAGCTGATACTTCAAAGGTGCATTTTTAAGGCTGATAAAATAATTTCTATTCTATCACTTAATGCAATGACTTAATAACTGAAAAGAGGTAAACACTATGAGCAATACTTATTTAACAACTGATGAGTTAGCCGAACGCATCAAGTACGACGCACGTACTATCCGCAATCAAATGAAAGACACCGTTTTGATTGAGAATATTCATTACATACGCCCTTTTGGTGGTCGTAAGATTTTATATGTCTGGGAGCGTATCGAAGAGGATATGTGTAAGCCGGTGATGAGCGCTATTAACGGTATGGCACTTCAATAATAGAAGGAGGTTTATTATGGCTACTATACAAGGACGGTTTGGCAAACTAATTGCCGACTTCTACTACCTAGGTATACGTTGTCGAGAAAAGACTAGCTTGGAAGACAACCCAGCTAACAGAAAAAAATTAGCGACTGTTTTGAAAAAAATGGAAGCAGAAATAACCCTAGGCATCTTCGACTATGGCGCCTACTTTCCGAAGAGTACGCGTTTAAAAGAGATGACGGCACTGGCTGATAGAGCGGAAGCTTGTATCAGTCGTAATCCAACCTTTAGGCAGTTTTCAGAGATTTGGTATGAGGAGAAGAAAATTGAATGGCGGCCGAGCTATCGGCAAAAGACGCAGATTATTTTGAACAAGTACTTGCTACCTGAGTTTGGTGGTAAAGCGGTACATGCCATAAAAAAACCAGACTTGCTGACCTTCCGTAGCTCTCTCGCCAAAGTTCGTTACGGTAAAGATGGTCAGTCAAGTCTGTCAGTAGCACGGATCAACCAGATCATGATACTTCTTCGTATGATACTAGAAGAAGCATCAGATCGCCATGAGTTTGAGATGCCTTATAAAAATATTAAGAATCTCAAGCAAGCTCGTCCGGATGTAAACCCGTTTACATTGAGTGAGGTATGGCTGATTTTAAAGCATGTCCGTGCGGATTATAAGCCCTACTACACCATTCGCTTCTTTACCGGGATGCGTACCAGTGAGATTGATGGGCTGAAATGGGACTGCATTAACTTTGATCGTCGTGAGATCAGTATTCGAGGAGCATTAGTAAACGGTGAGATGGGCCCGACTAAGACGTTAGGCTCACAGCGCGATATTGCGATGTCGCAGTTGGTCTATGACGCCCTACTAGAGCAGAAGGCACGCACCTTTGGTAAGTCAGAGTTTGTATTTTGCAACTCACAAGGCAATCCGATGGAATACCGCAATGTGAACCGGCGGGTATGGAAACCCACGCTTGCCCTACTCGGTTTGAAACATAGGCGTGCTTATCAGACTCGGCACACGGCAGCGACACTTTGGCTGGCTGCTGGTGAAAATCCTGAGTGGATAGCAAGGCAGATGGGTCACAGCAGTACTGAAATGCTGTTTCGGGTGTATAGCCGTTATGTACCTGATATCACCCGTCAGGATGGCTCTGCGATGGATAATTTGCTACTGGCGAGCAAGGAGAAGCTAACTAGCGCATCGAATAGCTCTGAGAATGAAGAAGTCGTTACCAGCACACAAACTGACAAGGAGACGTCACTATGACAATTATCAATTATGAGGAGCTGTTTGCTGAGTTTAAGCCTGACGGTGCAATCAGTGATGATGCGAATGAGATTGCTAATGCATTGATGCGTGAGTTGTATATTTCATCGGGTCATAACCTCGCTCGCTTCTTAGGAGTGAAGTCTTGCTTCAATAACGATATGGCATTGCGTGTATGGGTACAGAAGCGCTTAGACGCGAGTACTAACTATGTAGTTGATGATATGTGTTATCAGCTTCAGAGTGAGCTTTATGAGCTATTACCGTACTCTGATTATGGCAACTACTGAGGAGAGTATTATGAGTGTAAAACTTCAGCCTAATATGACGCAGAGCCCATATGATATCAAAATATGTGAGGATTACTGGGCATATGATAATCAGAGCGGCTTTATTAAACATGTGAAAACGCTTTGTGAAAAGTATGAGGTAAGTCCTCAAGTACTCTTTGAGGCAGTCGCTCAGTGTTATGTCTGCTTAGATGATGTTGTATGTGAGTACTGTGGTTATGTGTGCCCTTTACAGATACCAGCAGACATTCCGTATATGCGCTCAAAAGAGCGTTGGTGCTGTGAAGTATGTGAGCATGCTGTATGGCGGGAACATAATCATAGATAAATTATTAGAAATTTTAAAGCCATGCAGCTTGAGTTGCCTGGCTTTTTTGTGGGCAGCAGATCTTCTCTTAAATACAGCTTAAATTTAGTGTGCCACTACAACGTCGAGATGGTTTATTTTTTTGGTCAAGATAGCCCAAGCTAAGACCTCTAAAAAAGGTAGAGGGTAGTATGAGCCAAGTTTAGGCTAAAAACTTGGCTTTAAAAGGTAAATACAGGAAAAAAGTTAGTTTAAAATTGACTGTAGTCCACTTTAACGAGTTTAGATTGCTGAACCTTTTTTAGTTTGAATGTCTTGGTCTTTTCATCCCAAATGTTGACATAATAGGTGATAAGTTGTTTACCTGTGGTTTCGTTGACTTGCTCGCCTTCACAATTGCGACTGATAAATAAGCGGCTATTGGGATAGAAAGCCAAACGCTCGTTGTCATCAAGTTCTGCGCCGTCTGCGAAGCATTCTGCGCCACTTTCATAAGGGGTGACACTATCCTCAGTTTCACCCAGTGGGATACCGTATACTTTACCAGTACGTTTATCAATCATAGCCCCTGATACACAGCTTGTACCACAGCCCCAGGTTGTTACGATATAGTTACCCGCGAAGTTAATTTCACCATCTTTATGAGCTGCTTTCAGTCGAGTACGAAAAGAGCTCCAGTCACCTAATTTTAAGGGTGCTTGTTTAGCGTTATAGATTTTAGCAGGGTATTTTTCAAAGCTGTAACCAGCGATGGTTTCAGCATGAGAAGTAGAGATGCAAGCCAAGGCAAAACAAAGATAAGCCGCAAGATTTTTCATAAGAATTCCTTTTTTAATAGCGGTCAGTACAGAAAACGGAAATTATGGTACGGTAAGTACATTTGTTTAATTCTACATCAATTAAGTTAAATAATTTTTTCTAAAATTACTTATTAAAATCATAACCTGATAAGGTTTAGTCAAATCTTACAAGCTCTATATTGAGCTTGAATACAATCAAACTATAATTCAAAAGGATTTGGGGATAAAATCACCTAGACAGGTTTATCATGAGTTTTATTGCAACGCCGCTTGATTAAAATCTCCCAAGTTTGGTTCTAGGGACTTAATAGCATACCCCAGTTATCTTTTTTCAAATACAGGCTTAACAAGATCACCAAATAGTATTTGAATAATTAATTCTCATTGTTTACGCATTGATATAGATATGACTAGCTTTCAAAATGAGAAACAGACTTAGCACTACTTGTCGACGTACTTTCTATGGTATTTAAATTGCCAGCTATGCTAGCTTTAACGTTACTTGAATTGGTAGATGAAGGCGTGAGCCACAGCACCATGATCATGCCTAGTAGAACAAAAGTAACACCTACTAAACGGCCAGCATTTATTTCTTTCACTGGTAAATTCATAAGACCGTATTGATCTAATATTAATGAAATAAGCATTTGACCCGCGATCACGCAAACAATAAAGCGAGTTGCGCCTAAACGAGGGACTAGAATTAATGCGGACGTAATATAGATGACGCCAGCTATGCCACCAAACCAGACCCACATTGGTAATTGTCTGATTTCACTCAATATGGGCGTAGGGACACGCATAGAAAGAATGACAGGTATCGCTATAAATACACTCACCAATAACGACACTACCGTTGCCCAAAGAGGATGTCCAAGAGCACGGCCTAATTCAGCGTTACTTGCAGCTTGGAGAGGGACTAAAGCGCCAGCAACTAAGGCTATAATGGCAAAAGAGATGCCAGTAAGTGATAGATTCATACGTTTGCTCCAGATTTATTTAATTTTCTGGAATAATTATTTCATATTAAAAATTTGAATTGAAATTATTGTTTTTTTACTTCACTATTCGTCATATGAATAACTTAAGACGTATTGACCTTAATTTGCTCGTGACGTTGCACGCATTATTAGTAGAAAAGCACGTATCACGAGCCGCTCTCCGGTTACATAAAAGTCAGCCGGCAGTTAGCCACGCGCTGGCCCATTTGCGTACCCTATTTGATGACCCTCTATTGGTGCGACGTTCAGGAAAATTGGAATTGACTTCGCGAGCGAGCGAGTTAATCCTGCCCTTGACTGATGTTCTAGAGCAGCTCGGTGCGTTGATTGAGACCCCAGAATTCAATCCTCTCAGTGCGAAGCGAGTATTTCGTCTGGCTATGTCTGACTATGGCGCGCGTGTATTTATGCCTAGTTTGGTGCGTTCATTAAGAATTCTTGCACCTGATATTGAGCTTGAGGTGAGTCAAGGAAGCCGCGAAGCGATGATGGCGGATGTGTTCGATGGTGAAACTGACATGGCTTTCGGTGTATTCCCAGATAAAGTGCCAGAAGCGCTTCGTATGCACAACCTGTTTGTTGAGTCTTTTGCTTGTTTAGCAGACAAAAAAACTTTGCCAGATACTGGTATTCTCGATAAAGATAGTTGGTTGGCTCGACCGCATATCCTCGTTGCCATGCAATCAGGTGCTAATAATGAAATTGAACGCGCACTTAGTGACGCAGGGTTAAGTCGTCATGTTGTAATGACTTTGCCACATTGGGGAATTGCCAATCAATTAGTGGCTGGTACCGACCTGATTTTGACAGCGGCGCGGCGTAGCTTTGATATGACTGATAGCAACTCACAGGTTCAAATATTCGAACCGCCTTTTCCAATTGAATCATTCGACTTTAAATTGTTATGGCATCAACGCCGTGAGGGCGATGCGGCGCATAATTGGCTGAGGCAATTAATTACTACTGTGCTCAATGCAGAACTTAACGAAAGAACTTAGTAGAACCACGTAGAACAATTACTTAATCTAACAACGTATACCTATTATCAATAATAGCCTGTTGATCATCAATGTGTTCATAGCGATGTTTGATCTATGCTGTTGCATATGTAGAAAATAACATTAATATTTCGATGACTGTATATCTCACTGAACGAATTTAATGAGCTGATAATTGCTGAACTGATTCAATAAGTTCTGTACCTTAATGAGGACTTGTATATTAGGCTGTAGGCTACTGAACCGCCCCGAGATTGTCGGAGACACAACATTCTGAGAGAATACGACAATGAAAAGACAAACCTACACCCCTGAGATTAAAGAACGCGCCGTTCGCATGTTGATAGAAGCAGCAAACGACTATCCCTCCACATGGTCAGCCATTCAAACCATAGCGTCAAAGATTGGCTGTACGCCTGAGACCCTGCGATCATGGCATAAAAAACATATTGAGCAAACTATTCCTGCCTCGGTACAAGCTCAAAGCCAAGATCAACGGATAAAGGAGCTTGAACGCGAAAATAAAGAGCTTAAGCAAGCCAACGAAATCATCAGAAAGGCTGCTGCTTTTTTCGCCCAGGCGGAGCTCGACCGTCTACCCAAATAATGGTCAACTCTATTGATGACCATAAAAACAATTACGGGATCGAGCCAATCTGTCGAGTACTATCGATTGCCCCATCAACTTACTATCGCGCTAAATACTTGGAGTGCTACCCTGAACAACGATCATTTCGCAGACAGCATGACGATTTCTACACCAGTGAAATCAGACGCATCTGGCAGGACAGCAAGTGCCGTTACGGTGCTCGCAAAGTCTGGCAGCAGATGAAAGCAGATGGTATTCATGTGGCTCGTTGTACGGTAGAGCGGTTAATGAAGCAGCATAGCCTACAAGGCGTTTGGCGTGGTAAAGGCAAAATAACCACTCACAGTCGTGATGACCAAAAGCGAGCAGATGACCTAGTCAATCGTAACTTTAATGCCCATCGCCCTAATCAGCTTTGGGTTGCGGACTTCACTTACATCAAGACAATGAATGGTTGGGTGTATACCGCTTTTATTATTGATGTGTTTGCTCGCGCTATCGTCGGCTGGAAAGTATCCAATCGTATGAACACTGATATGGTGATGGCAGCGTTAAATCAAGCGATAGCTGATAGAAATAAGCCTAAAGACGTCATTTATCATAGTGATCGAGGCGTTCAGTATTTGTCCATACGCTATACGGATAGAATGGATGACTCTGGTGTTATTGCTTCTGTGGGTACCACTGGTGATTCATACGACAATGCTTTAGCTGAAACGGTCAACGGGCTTTATAAGGCTGAAGTGATTCATTATTTAAAGCAGAGTTGGACTGGCGTTAATGATGTGGAACTGGCAACCTTTGAATGGGTAGACTGGTTTAATAAAACCCGTTTGCATAGCACGATTGGTTATGTGTCACCTTTTGAGTTTGAAAGACGGTATTATGATAATCTTAATCTGTTAGGTGAAGCTGCCTGACTCAAGCAAATCAACCTCCGATATAGTCGGGGCGGTTCAATTTGTCAAAAGTGACATTGAGCTATGCTGAAGGAATCTTGGAGAATAACTTGGTAAACTAACGACTCTCTGAGGAGTTTATCATGACTAAGAAAACCAGAGTCTATAGTACAGCTTTCAAAGCTGAAGCTGTTAAATAAATAGAAGGCAACAGCAGCAATGGTTCACTGACTGCAATGCAGCTAGACATATCGAGTTTTCTACGGTACTGGTGCGGTTCAGTTATAAGTGGTTCCATTATGGAAGTCTGTTTTAAGTGGTCTGTTAATAGGTTTAAGAGGCTTTTTAAGCGGTTCCCTTGGGCTATACCGAAATCACACTTATGAAAAACTCAATTATGATATTCATTTTTACTTACGGCATAAGCGACTTAAAAAGAATTTTATTAAATATTGTTTGAAACATGTTGACAAACAAGCGTGACAAATTCGAAACAATTCAATATTATAGCAAGATTATCAAAATAAATATTTGTTGAGAATTATCTATGCGTTTGAGCCGCCTGTTTGCAAGCTTATTGGTCTTAGTGCCAACGTTAGTTATTGCTGATTTAGATATAACGGAAACCAGAACTGTTGTCTGTAATAGAGTGGGTGAATCAGGCACTCCTAACACTTGTCCTGCGAATCGTGGCCCTTCAATCGTAGATATTATCAAAGCGGATCAGGCTAGGGGCAACCCTATAAACGTCTTAACAGGCAACAAGTTTGAGCAGGCAACTGATATACAAGCTAACAGTGGTGATTACAGTCTTAGCTTTAATCGTTATTACAATTCGAAAAGCACGCAAAGAGGTATACTTGGTATTGGTTGGCGTCATAACTATGAGATGCAGCTACAAGATATTGATGATCAAATAGATATCATTCAAGCCGACGGTCGACAAATCCACTTTCAAAAGACTGCCGCCGCTATGGGTGGCAGTACTCTATTCGTCACCCGCTATATCTCTGAACAATCTGAACTTGGCTACCTTGAGCGTACCCAAAGCTCAGACCCTACCAGAGCCGCTTGGCTATGGACCCTACCTACTGGCAAACAGTTTCAGTTTACCGCTCACAGACAAACCAACGCTGTTAACCAAATAGGTCAGCACCGCTTTGGACAACTATCCCGTGTTACCGAAGATGCCAATGATCCTAGTAGTCCGTATTGGGCATTGACCTATGGCGTTGATGGCACT
>NZ_JBQSVP010000059.1:0-18302 GCF_052376345.1 Psychrobacter sp. AOP5-GZ1-6
TTCTAGAGAGTAGTTTTATTAAAAATCTAGTCGGAGTAAGCTTCTTTGTAAAGCTCGAAATAGTGAATGGAGCATTAAGTGTTTGTTTATGATAATCTGATAGAGTGCACTATAGACCTAAATAGTGATAACACAGACTAGCTATTTTTCTTAGGTAAACTAATAATAATACGAGGTCGATTATGTCAGACAATAAGAACACTCAAGCATCTAAGGCAACATCTACAAAAGTTGCAGTAGTCACAGGATCAGCAGTCGGTTTGGGGAATGCAATTGCGACACGGTTAGCGAATGACGGTTTCAAAGTTGTGCTACATGATATCAATGAAGAGAACCTTAAAAAGGCAGAGAAGAAGTTAGTTGATGCTGGTTTTGACGTTAGCGCGGTAGTAGGTAATGTGCTAAAACGTGATGACCAGTTTAATGTGGTGAAACATGCGGTAGATAAATTTGGTCGCTTAGACGTCTTTGTTAATAATGCAGGTGTAGAATCTGTATCTCCTTTTTTAGAAATTGAAGAATCTGAGATTGATCGGGTACTCGATATTAATGTGAAAGGGGTTGTCTTTGGTACACAAGCTGCTGCTGAACAAATGAAAACTCAAGAAGGTATTGGCAAGATTATTAATGCTTGTAGCATCGCTGGTCACGAAGGTTATGAGATGTTAAGCCTTTACTGTGCCAGTAAATTTGCTGTACGTGCGTTTACTTATGCGACTGCTAAAGAGTTGGCGAAGTATGATATCCGTGTCAATGCTTATTGCCCAGGGGTAGCTGATACGCCGATGTGGGAGCGAATCGATCAAGCGTTCGTTGACCATAAAGGTTATGAGCCTAAGCAAGCTTGGACAGAATTCACGAGTGGGATTTTGGCTGGTCGTCCACAACAGCCCAATGATGTCGCAAACTTAGTATCATTTTTAGCATCGGAAGACTCAGATTATATCACTGGGCAAACCATTTTAACGGATGGTGGTATGGTGTTTAGATAAGATCACCAAGTGATACATGGTTGAATATCAAACCTAAGTTTAAACAATCTAAAATAATGCAGTCAAAAAGGAAAGGCCTTACATTTATTGTGAGGCCTTTTTTATCTTATTGATAACCTGAAGACATCGCCATTGACGCACTGAATAAAGTATGACTAAATAAGTGTAAAGCGAATCAACAATGCCAGTTGTACAAGGAGTGTACTATGTCTACTATGATTACCGAACGTACTTATCGAATCGCCCGTGAAAACACGCAAGCCATGATTATCGATGTACAAGAGCGACTCACCCCGCATATCTATGACCACGAAAATATTGTTAAAAAAACCGTGACGCTTATCAAAGGTCTGCAAGCGCTCAATGTCCCCATTATGCTCAATGAGCAATACAAAAAAGGCCTAGGTGAGACTTTGCCGGAGATACGTGAGGTATTAGAAGGTAATAATGCTAAAAGCTTTGAAAAAGTAACCTTTAGCGCTTGTGATAACGATGATTCATGGCATTACCTAGCGCAGCAGAATCGCAGTATTGTTTTATTATTTGGTGTAGAAACACATGTTTGCGTGTTACAGACCGCTCTTGATTTATTAGACAATGGCATGCAGCCCGTGATTATTGGAGATGCAGTTGGCTCGCGTTTTCCGTACGACAAAAAACAAGCCATTCGCCGCATTCGCCGTGCTGGTGGTGTGATTACTACTGTTGAAACCATTTTGTTTGAGCTGTGTCGCTCAAGTCGTGATCCTGCCTTTAAAACCATTAGTAACTTGATCAAGTAGCTTGTGATATGAGGTATTATTGAGCCAGTATTGAGCGGTCAGAGTTATGCAGGCCTTTATTAATAAGCATTTATTAACACGCCCTAATAAACCTCGACTAATAAGAGGTTGCAAATAGTCGTGAACGAGATAGCGCTTGATAGTATCAGCGCTATTTTTATATCTAGAGTGTGTCCTCATTTAAAAACAGTGATAAAAATAGAGTCAACGTAAGGTACCGTTTAATACCATGTATAATAGACATTATTGTGTTCAAAAGACCTTAAGCTAAAGCAACTCATAGAAAAACTAGAGAACAGTATGTCAGTAGCCACTCCAGCATCATCAATTAAGCCTCCATCATTGACTGATTCCAATCGCGCTCAGCGCATTAAGATAGATGATGTGACGCATTTTTTATTAGAGTTGGACGCCCTAAAACGCGTTAATCGTCGCAGCTATGTCACAGGTACCACTCGCTTAGAAAACTCTGCCGAGCATTCTTGGCATTTGGCTATGGCCTGCTGGTCTATCGCTGAGCAGTTTGAGCTGGATGTCAATCATGAAAAGTTATTAAAGCTGGCACTGGTACATGATTTGGGTGAGATTGATGCCGGTGATACCTTTCTTTATGCGAGCAGCCGTAGTACTGCACACGTTGAAGAGCGCGAAGGCATTGCTCGATTGCAAGCGGAGCGTGGCAATGGTATTGCAGATTTATGCGAGGTCTGGGAGGAGCAAGAAACGGGCGATAGCAAAGAGGCTCAGCTGCTAAAAGTGGTTGATCGACTGTTGCCTTTTTTACTCAATCTAAATACTGAAGGAAAAACATGGATTGAGCTAGGTGTTACGCGCTCGCAAGTGAGCGGTGCACATGATTTTATCAAAGACAGCTTCCCTAGTATTCATGACTGGTTAGCAGAAAATATTAGATACGCGACTCAGCAGGGGTGGTTGCTTGACTTGTGAATGTTCAACACGGCTTAGTTTTAAGTTTTTCTAACATATTTCTAGGTGGATGGTTGGATTGCTTAAAGATTTTACAACTTACTTATTCTTTGTACGTGTTAGTGTACTAGGATATAGTTTCAATGAAAAAGAGATGGTTAAATGAGAATGTCTGTAACTTATAAAACACTATGCAAATCACTGGTTTTAGTCAGTGCATTGGGTTTGGCGCAAATATCTCAAGCAACAACCTCCGTAAGCAGTGGTGATAAATTGGCAAATGATGCCAAAAAGCAAATCGGCGTTACCACTAGTTATGATCCTGCTTATCGTAAATTGGATTTTCCGCGTGGTGATGTACCGATAGAAACAGGTGTCTGTACGGATGTCGTCATTAGAGCTTATCGCCTGCAAAATATCGATCTACAGCAATTGGTCAATCATGACATGAAGTCCAACTGGTCAAGCTATCCAAAAAACTGGGGGTTAAAGTCGACGGACAAAAACATCGATCATCGCCGTGTACCCAATCTTGAAGCGTTTTTTGAGCGCCATGGACAGACATTATCGATTACCGATAAAGACAGTTTTCAAGCAGGAGATATCGTGTCATGGCGCTTGCCGAATGGTAATTTACCACATATAGGTATCGTCTCAGACAAATTAGCCCCCGATGGCACTCCGATGATTATTCATAATATCGGACGCGGTACACAAGAAGAAAACATCCTATTTGCTTATCCTATTCATAAGCATTTTCGATATTAAGAGACTTTTAATATTGAAAGGTTTTCGGTACTGAAGCGCTTTCGATATGAGCATGAACCATCTTAGTATCAGCTAAAGTCAGCAAAGAGCCCAGTTAGACGCAAATCATGACGTCTAACTGGGCTTTAGTTTTTGTACGAAAGGACACTTTACTTGGTATTGATATTGCCCAATAACTGTCCCATTTGCACCACACTATTGGCTTTCATACTGTCTTGCCAGTCAGCCTTTGCGGCTTTTGGCAATACGATAATCGCCGTTGAGCCTAAGTAAAAACGGCCAAGTTCATCGCCTTTCTCAAAGCTCATGTCATGCTCTGCTTCTTGAATATCCTGAGTACGGGCAATCTTGCCTGTCGCTACTGTCTCGATACCAGCGACAATCATCGCCCCAACCATCACCACAGCGGCTTTACCGTAGGCTGTATCAAATATACAAACCAAGCGCTCATTGCGCGCAAACAAGTCAGGTATGTTAGCTGCCGTGGTGGTATTGACTGAAAACAGCGTACCTGGTACGTAGCGTGTCTTGGTCAAGGTGCCCGCGAATGGCATATGGACACGATGATAATTACTAGGTGCTAGATAGACGGTCGCAAAGCTACCATCAGCAAAATAGCTACCATCTTCGCTGTCGGCGAGTAGCTGCCCGACGTCATAGTAGCGTCCTTTGGCTTGGAGCAGTTTATGGTTGTCAATCTGACCGAGTTGAGAGATGATACCATCCGCAGGGCTGACAATACCGTCAACTGTGGTGTCGATAGGGCGAACATTTTCTTTGAGCTCACGAGTAAAAAAGTCATTAAAACTTTCATAAGCGTTAAGGCTTTGGCGCTCATATTCGTCCAAGCTGACATGGTATGCCTTTGCAAAACTACGGATAAAAGCACGTTTGACGTAAGGGTGTCGACTGGCAGCCAAACGTCCAGCAACTTTACTTAGCTGTTGTTGTGGGACAAGCTGTTGCAAAGTGGTGAATAAATTCATAATGAGGTTACCAAAATAGAGTTTGATGTAATAATTAATAGGCAAGTGAGTGGCTGCATTTTACCATGGACAGCATATTATTGTATGAGCATAATCTGTAAGGAGTCAGTAAATGAAAGCACTAATACAAAGAGTAAAGGGTGCGAGTGTTACTATCGATGGACACTGTGTCGGTAATATTGAGCAAGGTGTGTTGGCATATATTGGTTTGGGTCACGATGATACGCTACAAAGTGCGCAGAAAATGATCGATAAAATTCTGACTTATCGTATCTTTGAAAATGATGAGAACCCTGCTAAATATGGTAAATTAGATAAAAACCTCCAACAAGTAGGTGGTGGGTTATTACTAGTCTCACAATTTACTCTAATGGCAAAGACAGACAAAGGGCGTCGTCCTGACTTTGGCAATGCCATGGCCCCTGATGCCGCACGAGCGTTGTTTGCACAATTGGTCGCCTATGCACAGGTGCAGCATTCTCAGGTCGCTACTGGTCAGTTTGGTGCTGATATGCAAGTATTGAGTATCAATGATGGGCCGTTGAATTTTTTATTAGAAGTAAATTAAACACTTGGATTTGATATTAAGAAAAGGCAGTTAAAACAAATGTCATTAAGCTGTCATAATTAATCCGTCTAATAGATAAAATCTGGCGAGCAACTAGCGCCTATTTTTTAGGGTAAGTTTTGTCCTCTAACGCTGAGAATACCGTATGTATAATGAGCAAATTTTAATTGTTGAAGATGAGCCTGCGATTCGTGAAATGATTGTTATGACGCTAGATATGGCAGGGTTTGATAGCTTGCAGGCAGTTGACGTATCAGAAGCGCATCAACAAGTGGTTGATCATAGACCTGCGCTTATTTTATTAGATTGGATGCTCCCTGGCGACAAAAGTGGCGTTGATTTTTGCCGTATGCTCAAAAACGACGAAATGCTTTCTGAAATCCCTGTCATTATGTTGACGGCTAAAAGTGAAGAAGATAGCAAAGTTCATGGTCTCGATGCGGGTGCTGATGACTATATGACCAAGCCATTCTCTACACGTGAGCTGATCTCTAGAATCAAAGCTGTACTACGTCGCAGTAGTGCGCTGAGTAGTGATAAGCCTATCGAAGTTGGAAAGCTAAGTTTAGACACCAAAAGCCAGCGCGTGACAGCTGCTGGTAAAGTCATCGATGTCGGCCCCACTGAGTATCGATTGCTGGCATTTTTTATGAGCCACCCAGAGCGTGCCTATACGCGGACACAGCTGCTAGATCAGGTATGGGGCGGCAATGTCTATATTGAAGATAGAACCGTTGATGTACACATTAAGCGTTTGCGCACGTTATTGCGCCCGCATCAGTGTGATACGTTGATACAAACGGTGCGTGGTACAGGCTATCGATTTTCTAGCTTTATTGAACCAACTTGATTTACGATAAAAAGTGTCATAGCAATTGCAACGTAATATAGTGAATAGTGCTAAGGATGACGGATGAGCGTGATAATGCCAATAGAAAATGAGCAACAGGGTGCGTTAGAGCCAGCCGCCCAGCAGAATGCGACAGCACAACTTAAAAAGATCAGTAGCGCCGTACAAGCGCTACGAGATGCAGTTATTTTACTGAATAATGATGATGGATTAGAGTGGTGGAATCAAGCGGCAGAAGATTTACTCCTATTACAAGCAAGGTCTAAAGGTCAAAGTATTTTTGACTTTGTGAGTGCGCCTGAGTTTCGTGAATACTATCATTCGATACCCATACCGAACGATGGTGTTCATATAGAGTCATGGCGAGATGCTAAGCGTTACCTAAAGTGCGAAATAACGCCGTTCGGTGATGAAAAACTACTCATTATTTATGATGTGACGCGCTTACAGCATTTAGAGGAAATGCGCCGCGATTTTGTGGCCAATGTCTCACATGAGCTGCGTACACCATTGACAGTGATGATGGGCTATCTAGAAAACTTCTCACATCAGCCTGATATGCCGCCACAGTGGCGACGTGGTTTTGAGCTGATGACCCAGCAGACAGCACGCATGAATAGAATCGTAAATGATTTACTGCTACTATCTCGCATCGAAATCGAAGAAACTCATGAGTTCAATTATATTAATATGACCAAGCTGCTGACGCATGTATATGATGATGCGCAAGCCTATAACCAAGCGTATGGTCATACTATTCATTTACAGATAGACACTTATGATGGGCTACAAGGCTCAGAGATGTACTTAAATAGTGCATTATCTAACTTAGTGATTAACGCTATCAAATATACGCCAAAAGGTGGTGACATATCCATCAGCTGGACGAAGACGTCAGAGGGCTGTAAGTTTGCTGTTGAAGATAATGGTATTGGTATTGCCCCTGAGCATATCGCACGTTTGACAGAGCGTTTTTATCGCATTGATAAAGGGCGTAGTCGTGCGACTGGTGGCACAGGACTGGGCTTGGCAATTGTAAAACATGTGTTGTATCAACATGAGGCCAATTTGCAAATTGACTCGGTAGAAGGCGTTGGTTCGACATTTAGCATGGTGTTTCCAGCCACTTACGTTAGATCTGCACCCTAAACAGACCTTACTTTTTTTGCAACAGTGGGTATGGGTTAACGGCACTACCGTTAATATAGATGCCGTAATGAAGGTGGGGTGGTGTACCTTTGGCATTGCCACTATCGCCTACATAACCAATCGTATCGCCAACGTCTACCCAGTTGTCAGGAGCGATATCAGCATAGTCTTCTAAATGCGCATAGTAATGCCCTGCGCCGCCAGGCCCAACGACTACCACCACACGGCCGCCCAAATTATTCTCACCGACTTTACGGACGATGCCTTGCGTTGCTGACTGTATCGGAGTGCCGCGCGCTGCAAAAATATCAATACCCTCATGAGAGCGACCTTGACTGCGTGCTGCACCCCAAGTATCGGTTAGGTTTTGTCCTGGTAGTGGGTTCGGCAGGCTGTCTTCTGTAGGTAGCTCTTGTTGTAATAAACTGAGCTGTTGCCACTTGGCGACCACGAATGACTGTGTCTGTTGACTAATGCTGGGCAACAGCTTATCAAAGACAAATAGTAGCACGATTAACACAGCTGCCTTAATCAGTACGCTTAGTACGTGACCGAAAAATGAAGGCGTTGGTGGCTGCTCTCGTTTATCTGCTAGCATTGAGCTCTCTTAAGTGTCTTGTGATGTTTAACTTTTATTATAGAAGTCTTGTCACTTAAGGTCTGTATCGCATTGTTATCTATCATATTGTTATCTATGGCTTTTAACCCCATAAATATAGGACGTTATGAGTAAGGTCTGTTGAATATTTAGATACTGGGGCAGTTATTGATGGTGAATATGTTATGAGCGAGAATTCTGATAATAATGATGTCTCTGCTGGGGTTGAAACGGCGCTTATTATTGATACTGAAACGGATCAAGGTCGTGACCCAAGACCTATACAAGTAGCAACCATCAATGTGGCTACTGGGTTTGAGTGGATGCAGTACTTTAATAGTGGTCGCTCTATATCGCCCGTTGTTATCAAAGTTCATGGCATCACCGATGCCGATGTGGCCGGCTATGAGCGCTTTGATTTGGATAAGTTTGAGTTGCCGGCATATTTGATCGGTCATAATGTACGTTTCGATTGGCGAGTGATTGGTCAGCCATCTGCCAAGCTTATTTGTACTGTGCGGCTGGCACGGGTAGCCTTTCCTGAATGGCGCGCTTATGGGCAGTCCAAATGTATCGAGCAGTTATTGGGCAAAGGCGAGGCGAGCAGTATGACGATTGCCGCTCACGATGCGCTAGGTGATGTACGCATGTGTTTTTTGCTTTATAAAGCGTGCTGCAAGCGCTTAGAGATTGAGCCGACGGATTTTGCATTGGCACATGCTATTTCGAACAAAGCGACTCCTGTGAGCAAGATGCCATTTGGTAAGCATAAGGGCAAGCCAATTAAAGATGTACCTATCAGCTATGTTAAATGGATGATAGGCAACATTCACAACATACAGCCGTCTCTACATTCTGCACTGATTAAGCGTATTAATGCCGACACTCTAGCAAAAGAAAAAGTGAGCGCTAAATAAGATAGGCAGGCTATTTTACGTGTTGATAAATCGTTGTCACTACCCAAACACATCAGCTATGTTAAGATAAAAGCGCGATTATATAACAAGGTATTGCTCTGATCTCATACCTTGCGATAACGAAAACTATATACATAAAAACAAGTGAAAATTCATGTGTTGTCACTATTAAGGATGTTCTATGCAAATGAAAATTAACAACGATACTTATGAAGTCATTACCAGCCAAGATATTAGCAATATAGAAAAAGCAGTAGATAAATCAACGTTAACGATGCCATTGGTGGCCGTATATTGTGGATCGCGTTTGGGAAACAGCGACGTCTATGAAAAAGCGGCTCGTGAACTGGGTTTGGCACTGGCAAATAATGGCATGGGTTTGGTTTATGGTGGCGCGAGTATCGGGCTGATGGGTGCTGTTGCGGATGAAGTTGTCAAAGGGGATGCGCAAGCCGTTGGTGTGATTCCAACTTTTATGCTGAAGCACGAAATTGCTCATAATCAGTTAACACGTTTGCACCTGACAGATACCATGCACACCCGTAAAACAGTAATGGCAGAATATGCTGATGCTTTTATTACCTTACCGGGCGGCTTAGGTACATTAGAAGAAATCATGGAAATTGCAACGTGGCGACAGCTATATCAGCATGAAAAACCAATGATTATCCTGAATATTAATGGTTTCTATGATCGTATGATTGAGCACTTGAAATACACCACTGAGCAAGGTTTTATGAAGCAGCAAGATCTTGAGCGTTTGGTTGTATGTAATACTATTGATGACGCCATTGATCTACTTAAGACAGTGGTCACCATAGATTCTGCCGTCGATACAGAAAAGATGGTTGGTAACTAATAGATAAGGTCTCTACTATTTATAACCGTATTCTGAAATGAAAATCATGTGTTTTATAATGTATTGAACCCTATAAGGTATTGATTTTATTTTTTATAAAAAAGAGAGCATAGCTGATAGTTAGCTATCCTCTCTTTTTTTTCTTCAATTTTGGGACAGGTTTTGATTCAGACTATCATTAAAAGCAGTCGATCATAGACCTTACAAATCATAAAAGCCATTTATCATCGACAAGCGATTAACGTTCAGCCAGGTCTTAAGCTGATTCTGGAATACTATGATTGACACCAGCCATCGGTGACGGAAACCCACGTTGTTCAGCCAGTACATGGGCGACTTTATCAATCGCTGAGCTATCGTTTTGTGTCAAGTAAGGCCAATTATGAGTATAACGATTTTGGTTTTCTTTTGTGTCACGCTCAATCAAACCAAGCTCAACCAGCTCATCGACAACTTGATCTGCCGCAATCAAAGTCGATGACGCTTTGACATTCTCAGCACGTGCATAACGTATATTGGAGTATAAACTTACATCCGCAACACGTAGCGTATCGTCTTTCCCAGGTATCTGCTGTCCGCCATATAGCGCATTACCCACCGTACGCGCGCTGTGAAATGTCGGTACGAATTCGGCAACATAGTCGATAGCTTGCTGACTACGCGCTTGTAATGGTGCTTTGTCCCAGCCGTCTTCAATATAGTGTACGTATTGGGGTGGCAATTCGGGTTGCGCGCTGTCTTTGCTAGAGGCGACCAATCCATCATCAAACAGCGTGATAAATTTACTCATGCCGTGTATTTGAAAATAGCCACCCGGATAAGGTGTGAGCTGGGCCATACCCTCTGGTGTACCGCGACTACCATAGACGATAATCTCTGGGATTTGTCCGCCAGTATTGTCCCAATGCGTGATATAAGAAGATTTGAATTCAACCATGCGAGTTACTTTTACACCGACCATATCATCGATTATGCCAGTGCGAAAGCCGCAAGCATTGATTAAGTAATCGACTTCGATAGATTTGGTAGCGGAGTCACATTTCATGTTGGGTTTGTCATGAGATGCTTGCTGATAGTCGATACGCCATTTGGTGACATGGTGGTCTGCATTTGAGCAGTTTTCACAGTCGACAGGCATGACTTGCTGCACTTCAGTGTCAGTAAAGACATGGGCATGCGCATAGCTTTCTAACGCCAGTTGCGCAGAGGCGGCTAGTCGAAAAATATTCCAACCATACTCTTGTACAACAATCAGCGGATATTTAACTTTATTAAGGTCTAGATACTTAGCAACTGGTATCATCCACTCATCAACGGTAGTCGGTACAGCGACTTGCTCACGCTCAGAAAGCTCAATCAGCTGCTCGTGGCTATAGAGCTGATAGTAGTTCTCTGGCTCACCCAATACTTTATTACTGACGTCTTGAGCGATAAGCTCACGGTATGTATCTGTTAATATATCGAGGCGTGGCAGTAAATCTTCAGGCAAACCTTCATCGCGAGTTGGCACTGCAAATACCGTTGGACGGACATCAATGGTATGAGGATACAATCGCAAAATATCGATACATTGTTTGAGCAGTGTGACACAGTCTTCATCAGGAATTTCACGATACAAATTGCCACCTGCATGTAAATGGCACATCGGAGGGCCGTCAATTAGTGACTTGTTTTTTTCAAAAACATAAGTTTCTAGTCCTAATGCTGCAAGGCGAATAGCGATCGTTGCTCCTGCCGTCCCACCACCAAGAATACCAACGCGTTTGGCAGAATGCATTTGATTGTCAGTCATAGATTGAGTCATTGTTATTATCGTATCCTTAATATCATTTATAGCAGATCGTGATCGATATATTTATTGAATTTTTTGTACCTTAAATAACTTATAACTGTTGATATGCGTGCGAATTTTTTAAGTTCAATATACATATTAAGTAGTAATGGTGATATTTACTATTGTGTAGTGACTCTTAAGCACTATAGGGTTATTTTACGAAAAACTACATCTAATATGATGGCAAATAAGTAAATACATACATGAGTTTTGTCAATAATTGGTCATTTTTAGTACATTTAGACAGATATTTATTAGATTGAGCGCATATGCTGATTTTTAGTTAAAAAAAAGCAGCCATTATCGTGGCTGCTTTTTTATTTTTCTGAGTATCTAAGGAAGGTCTGTTTTCAATTCACTTGATAGTCATCTTAATAGACTCAGATGTTTAAGTCTTGTCAAACATCGTTAAATATATGATCAATACTCTACTATCATGTGCGCTACTTTTATTATTGGACGGAATATTATCTCATTTTCATCAACATTATTAATTTATAGACAAGTCTATCCAAGCTACAACAGAAGAGAAGTGGTTTGTAATAATATGCTTGTTAAAGGCTGCGCTTAATCAGTCTCCACAACTTTCTCTATAGTAGGTTCTTTTCTATACAAAGGGAAAAAATCTGAGTTCAAATCGTGTTTAGTAAAACGTTTGTTGGCGACTAATGCAGCATATTTTTCTGGATTGACGACCAGTCTATAGGTTTTAAATAATAATTCTCGTGAGCTAAATCCTTTTTTATATTCATATAAAGAATCTAGTTTAGAGCCTAAACCTCCACCAAAATGTAGTAGCTGATATTGATTTTCTCTGCCCCAACCACGCGCAACATGAGTAATCAGTTTGGATGGCTGCAAATTTGTATAGTCATTAAGTGTACCGCCAAGATGGAATTGCATGATGCCAGATTCTTTACAGAGGGTATATATAGATGACCCAATCGCTTTGCCATTTTGATAGGCTGTTATCAAGAGTATTCTGTCGTGAAGATTCTTAAATAAATTGAAGAAATAAGCATCATCAAAAAAGTAATATTGACATGCTTTGACATGCGCCATAGTTTCTTTATAAATTTTTGAAAACACCATGGCATTTTCTTTAGTTAATGGCTCAATCTTGGTCACAACATTCATTTTTAGAGCTTTTTTGATACCTCTGCGATGGCGATTTTGGGTTTCGCTCCAGTGTTGTTCTTCAGACTTATTTAGGTCAGATATTAATGTTAGCCCATGAGTTAAGGCTTGTCCAACAGTGGGTAGCCAATCTTTATTGATGATTGGGTGCAGGCGCATAAATAGAGAGACACAGCCTTTTTTAAAGAGACAGGCCCTTATTTCTGTTAGAATGATATCTAATTGGGCATCGGTTAGAGACTGGTCCATCACAGGACCACCGTAACCATAAGTAGATGTGGCATCCCAACACTCTGCATCTATTTCTCGTATGATAATAGGTAGAAATACTTTTTTGTTTTTATAGTGAGCGATGATACCTTGAGGAGTCCCTTTATCGATGACAGATGATGCCGTAATCCAACCAGATAAGTGGTAGACGTCAAAATTATAGTCTGATATTTGTTTATCCCATTCTTTATCTATACCTACAAACTCAACTTCTATTGTATCTGCATCAGTGACTAACGCAACTTCTGCTGTATCCATTTCTTTGATTCCTCAGTACTGAGTACTATATTCGTAAATTCTTATATATAAATATAACAATAAACTCTGAGGTTAACAAGAGTATTTACTTATTTTACTGAATATATGTTAGGTAGTAATAAAAGGGTAACTTTTATAATATGGAAAATAGCTCGTTCGATAGCTGCTTTATTTCATTCCAAAACATATTTTTAGGCTATTTTGAACATTTGCCTGGTAGTATGACATGAACTATTTTCTTTAGCTAAGGATGTTTCAAATTTAACAAGCTATATAAAAAAACTGTACCAACCATGACAACCGCTGCTGACAGGTATAGGCCTGGGTTATAACTTCCATAAATCTCGACAATATAACCAGTGCAGACGGGTGCTATAATTTGAGCCGCGCCATAAGACAATGTCATTGTTCCCATAAATTTGGCAGGATCACTGGGAAAAAACTTACCTGCCATTGTTAATACCAAGCTCACACAAGCGATGAAAGTGCCACCAAATAATAAGGCACTGACTATGGCAGTAGGTAAACTGTTGTTGAGAGCAGGTAGTATGATACCCGTTACCTGTAACAGATAGGCGGCAATGAGCGTTTTGAGATAACCAAATCTTCGAGCAATACGATCCCATATAAGTGCAGCGGGTATAGCAGCTAAGCCAATCAAAAGAAAAACCAAACCGCCTTGCCCTTGCAAACCTTTGGTACCTTCTACAATATCAACAATAAAAGTAGAGCTTACCGCGTAGCCATAACCAGCACAAAAGTAAGCGAGCATCATGAGTGACTTGAAAGTCTTACTGGGTGGGTTGTCCTTAACCACTTCTTGATTTTTATTTTCGGTGGAAGGATGTGGCATCCATAACCACGCAGGTACAGCAAAGACAATCGCCAAGACAGATAAGGCCAACCACTGCTGTTGCCAATCTGCTTCTAGCGCTTGTATTGCCTCAAACAATAACGAGGTGATGACGATGCTCAAACCTGCACCTGCAAAATGAATACCTAACTCAGCACGGTGGTTGTTTTTTACTAGCCATTTTAGTACCAATCCTGAAGCGATAATAAATCCACCCGAAGCACAGGTTCCAGCGAGGAATCTCAATATTGCCCAAGTGGTTATATCTGTGGTCAAAACCATGGTAGCAGAAGTGATGACACTCAAAACAAGATATATACGATGTAAGTTATATTTATAATTGAGATTATGCATACTCGCAGCAAGCAACACACCAAACATATAGCCCATAAAATTGGTGCTAGCCAACCATCCGCTACCTAGATCTGTTAAGCCCGCGCCTTCTTGCATAACGGGTAATAGCAGGCTATACGAAAACCTAGCAACACCTACGGTCACTATCAAACTACAAATTCCAGCAATGTATACACGGATTTTCGTGAGCTTTATAGACATTTTTATGACTTAATATAGGAAAGTGATTCACAAAGAATACGTGACTCTGTTAGTCTTAAAAATTGAATTATTTAGAACAAAAGATTCTTATTATAAGAAGTGTTTAATAAATGGATAAGGATGTCTATATGGAGATTTTGGGGCTAAAAACGTTTAAAGCGGTGGTTGATGAAGATGGCATTAAAGGCGCTGCTGAAAAACTGCATACCGTCCAGTCGAATATCACTAATCGTATCAAAAAGCTTGAAAGAGAGCTGGACACAAAGTTATTCAATATCGTTGGCAGAAAGTTGCAATTAACTCCTAGCGGCCGACAGCTGTGCGACTATGCCGATCAAATTTTACAATTAGAGTATCAGGCAACCTCGGCTATTTTGTGTAACAAAGACAGTTATGAATTAAGAATCGGTATGCCGGAAACCTTTGCGGCCGTTCATATGCCGTTGGCACTCAAACAACTTAAGTTAAATCATGCTGAGATTCGCGCTAAAATTCATACAGACACTAGTGATCGGTTGGTACTAGCTGTACTGAACCATAAAGTAGATTGTGCGGCAATCGGCAATCCACCTAAGCACAAAGATCTTGAGGTGATTCCTATTGTAAAAGAAACGCTAGTGATGGTGACGCCATTAGACAGTGAGCATGACCCTGTGCTATTGGTGCGTGATGAAGGGTGTGGTTACAGAACACAGGCGCTCATTTGGCAGCAGGAAGCAGGTAGAAGTAGTGATGAGCTGATGTTGATGAGCAGCGCCGATGGTGTCTTAGGTTGTACCGCTGCGGGGCTAGGATATACTATTATCGGCCAAAACATGGTGGTAGGTAGTCGATATGAAAAGTCATTGGTCATGACACCACTGAGTAATGGTGCAAAAAATGTCCAGCTATCGATTGTTTATCGTAAAGATAGCCCGCTATCATCAGGGATACTGACGCTCGCAAAATTGTTAACCGAATAATATGTCATGCTATTTTTAAGTCAGGCCTGACTGGTTTTTGTCAGTTTTGTATTCTTATATTATTAGGGTCTTAATATCAGATATGCTTGCGTCAAACACCAAAAAACGTTAAAATCGCGGTTTAATTTTCCCGCTGGGGAAAGGCTAAGTGAGCAGGGAAATGGTATTGGGTGCTGGAATAAGCCAGTGACGCAGTTGCCATACTTATAAATGCCCTTAGTGCCTCAGTTACGTATGTCATTATTGATTTTGCGTATCATAAAAGATACCGTCTAAAATCTCTATACATACATCGGACATAGAGAGCTTATTATGCGTAAAGATATCCATCCTAACTACCAAGAAGTTTTGTTCCACGACACTAACGCTGACGTTTTCTTTTTGACTCGTTCAACAGTTAAAACTAAAGCTACTCGTGAATATGAAGGTAAAGAATACCCATACTACCCACTTGATATTTCAAGTGCGTCACATCCATTCTATACTGGTGAGCAACGTAAAACTTCTACTGAAGGCCGTGTTGCTAGCTTCAACAAACGCTTTGGTGCGTTTGGTGGTCGTAGTAAGAAAGCTGCTGAGTAATTTATACCTATGGTATAAATACATCTCGATAAGCAATAAAAAACCGCTGATATTCAGCGGTTTTTTTATTTGAATTTTATAAGTAGCATTATAGTCAAAGCACTCTGTAATGGATACAAGACAGCCAACTGTATAAGTAGTACCTTTAAGTAGGGTAATGCTATAGTGGCTCAGTGGCTCGCTGACTGTATGTAAGTTTTAGGCAGTGGTAGTTTCTATTGCTTGTACAATCTGCTCTGATAATTGCTGCGCCCAATAGCCATACATAAGACTGCTAGGGTGAAAGCCATCACTGGCAAACATTACAGCAATATCGATAGGCGTGCCATTAGAGTGTTCTTCTATCATCCGTGCAAAGTCAGTTGCCATATAGTTGACACCATCATGATCGGCACAGATTTTTTGCAATACTGTGTCGAGCATTGAGGCTTTCGCACCAACAAAGTTATTGAGTGGAGTAGGTATTGCAGGCATTTGTGCCATCGGTGGTAGACTTGAAAAAATCAATTCTCGCACACCAAATTTACGCTGAGCAATAGCAATGATATCTTCAATCTGCTGCTGCCATTTGTGTGTAGAAACATTAGAAGTAGTGTCATTGACGCCAACACTTAGTACCATCACATCAACGGGTTGACTAGGCATAGGCAAAATATATAGCCTACGAAGGATATCAAAGCTGGTATGGCCAGTCGTTGCTTGCAATGACCATATCAGCTCCTCAAACTGAGTATTGATGGTGGGCTGCTGTGTTAGGATTGGAATGAGCTTGCCGACTAGGGCTTCCTGCTGTGACGCACTACCAACACCAGCGGCGGCCGAGTCACCAACAACCATTAAGTTTAGCGTGGTTTTTTTGACATCCGTAGACTGGTTTAGTTTGACACGACCATTCCTTTCCCCATTTGGCTCAGGCAATCTAACGGTATCTCGCTTGATTTTTCGTCCTTGATAGAGGTAGACCGGGGCAAGTAAAATATCCTTTGCGACAGAAGTTAGCTTATTGGTTTTTACCATCCTGCACGCTCCCGAATAGTCGTCAGACTGTCTTCGACTAATAGCTTGCCATCGACATAGACATCCCGTAGTAGGTTGTCTGCATCAGTTACCAATTCATCGGCCTTGATAGTTGTTAGCTGTCCGTCAGCGTTTTGGACTAAAGCCAAGCGACCTTTTTTTGAGCGTTTCGAGAGGCTAGTGATAGGATCTTTATAAATGTCTTTCCATACGCCATCGATAGAGATAGCACTGGCTTTCATTGCCCAGCTCATGGTATCGCGATTGACTTGCTGTAATAGACCGCCACCCATACCGAATGTGACATTATCTGCGCTAAAGCCTGCTTTTAATATGACATTAATAATCTTGGTCAAGCTTTGCGGGCTAATACCATCCCCTTGGATGATTCGTACATAATCAGGTAGTACCTTATAACCTTTACTATTAATAGTTGTCCCGAACTTCACTGCCAAACGCTCTAATGCTTCACGGACTACTTTGGTAGGCTCACCACTGTCTGGTCTAATAACCAGTGTACCGCCCATATTTTTCACGTCGTCTTTTAGGCTGCCACCCCAAATGTTATCGATGGCGTTCCATAGATCGTAGCTGTCAGACACCACCGAAAATGCTTTGCCTTCACCACCAAACTGCTCGATCATATTGGCAAAGGCAGCGGTTTCGCCATCGCGGCCCCATGCTGTCATGGTACTGTGTTCAGCCGCAGGGATAGAAAACGCTGGCATATCTTGGCCCATCTGATACCAACGACTGGCAGCTATTAACGCCGCCATTGAGTCTGTACCCGCAAAGTTCACCAAATGTGCCAAGCTACCGAGTGCTACAGACTCCTGACTAGATGCACCACGTGAGCCGAAATCATGCAGCCTAAAAGTAAGCGAATCTGTGTTATCTGCTGATTTTTCTAATGCTTTACGGATGATATTTTTACAATAATGCGAGACACTAGCGACCGTTGATGGATACCAAATCGCACGTAATAGAGCAGTTTCGATATAGCTTGGTAACCAGTAAAACTCAGGGTCGGTATTGATGACCTGACAGACCACGTTAGATACTGGCACGATGCTACCTTCGGGGACAGCTTCGATACGCAACGGCAGGTAGCCGCCGTGTTTGTCCACCAAACGCTCCCAACCAGCACGGTTAAAGGTCAAGCCGTGTGCTTGAATGACCATTTCGGCTTCATCGATATCTTGATGGGTAATGGGGGTGCTTAGGTATTCTTTGATAAAGGCTTGCAAGCCAAAAAACATCACATCATAGTCGCCTTTACGGGCTTCTATGTAGCTCGACAGATACTCACTACCGCTTGGGTATTGCACCCAATGTGAGGTTTTATAGCTATCACTATTAAGGATTAAATTATTTAAATTACTGGTATACATCACAGAACTCCTCTGCTTTGAAATGCCATAGCTGATTTGATAAAAAA
>NZ_JBQSVP010000060.1:0-18023 GCF_052376345.1 Psychrobacter sp. AOP5-GZ1-6
TTATGCTATTTATGCAGCTAGCGAGGCAATTGATCGAGGTAAAAGCACTGCAACGCTCAAAAGTATTTTGCTAAATAGCAGCATCATCGTTGCTCAAAAACAATTACAGACCGGCTACTTAAATAATGTAGATGCGGCATCCAAAATAGAATATCAGCATACGCTAAGTAAGGTAGCAGGTAATATTTACGGATTTAATTACGATGAATCATTGCCAAAGCCACCACCAAAACCAATAAGAAGGTCAAATCCAACACCACCAAAACCAATAAAAAGGTCAAAGCCAGCACCAACACCATCAAAACCAACAAGGTCAACATCACCAAAACCAACTGTAAGCCAGCCAGCTTCTAATAATACTCCTGTATCAACTGATCCATTTAAAAATGTACGTCCAAGAAATTAATTGCTGAGGTAATGAATTATGGCAAAGCAAGATAGTGTGCAAAAGAAACTCGGAAAAGTACGTGCTCCTCGTGTACACCTTACCTATGATGTCGAAGTTGGAGATGCGATTGAAACGAAGGAAATCCCTTTCGTTGTCGGCGTCTTAGGAGAGTTCTCAGGGGACTCGAAACTTGAGCAACCTCGTTTTAAAGATAAAAAGTTTGTCGAAGTGGATTTGGATACTTTCGATGAAGTGATGTCAGGTCTAGCACCGCGTGCCGCCTTCCGTGTCAGTAATGACTTGAGTGATAAAGGCGGTGAGTTTGCGGTTGATTTGGCATTCAATAGTATTGATGACTTCCGTCCAGAAGCCGTTGCGGAACAGATTGATCCATTAAAACAGTTGGTGCAAGCACGAGATCGTTTAGCTGATTTGCGCAATAAAATCTCAGCAAACGAGAAGCTAGAAGATTTGCTAGATGATGTGCTCAACAACACTGAGCAAGTCAAAAAAATGGCAGAACAAAACCAAACTGATGGTGAGGATTAATCGATGAGTGCTCAAGCCCAGCAGAATATAGCAACGGATTCGGTCAATAGCGACAACTACGACCTATTAGAAGAGATCGTGAATAAAAGTAACGTTGCCAAGTCCGATGACGAAAAGAATCGTGCGAAGTCACAAATTGCAGAGCTCGCTAATGAGGTTATGCAAGGTACAGTGACATTGTCAGATAATTTGACAGCTTCGATTGATTCTCGTATCGCCGAAATTGATGCACTGATATCTAAGCAATTGACGACCGTCATGCACGCGCCTGAGTTTCAAAAACTAGAGTCTAGTTGGAGAGGTTTGCACTACTTGTGTAGTCAAACGCCATCAGAATCTATGCTAAAAATTCGTATGATGAATACTACTAAGCGCGAGTTGACCAAAGACTTTCAGTCTTCAATCGATTTTGATCAAAGCACTTTATTCAAAAAAATCTACGAAGAAGAGTTTGGCAGCTTTGGTGGCGAACCCTATGCTGCCATCATTGGTGACTTTGAGTTCAATCGCCAAAATTCAGATATGTACCTGCTTGAGCAAATGTCCCATGTTGCAGCAGCAGCACATGCTCCTTTCATATCAGCCGCATCTTCTGAGATGTTTGGTCTTGATTCATTCACTGATATTGGTCGCCCTCGAGATTTATCAAAGATATTTGAAACCGCTGAATATATACGTTGGCGTGCATTTAGACAATCAGATGACTCCCGCTATGTGGCGCTGACTGCGCCTAGATTCTTAGGTCGTTTGCCTTATGACCCTAAAGAGGGAACAGTGGTTGAAGGCTTTAACTTTACTGAAGATGTTTCAGGTAGTGATCATAGCGATTATTTGTGGGTGAATGCTGCTTATGCCTTTGCTTCAAGACTGACTGATGCTTTTTCTGATTACCGCTGGTGTGCCGCTATTCGCGGTGTAGAGGGTGGTGGTTTGGTTGAAGGCTTACCAGTTCATACCTTTAAGACAGATGAAGGGGAGTTGGCGCTCAAATGCCCAACTGAGATATCTATTACGGATCGCCGTGAAAAGGAACTCAGTGACTTGGGCTTCATACCGTTGGTTCATTGCAAAAACACCAATTATGCGGCATTTTTTGGCGCGCAGTCAGTACAAAAAGCCAAGACTTATCAAAATGATGATGCCAATGCCAACGCTTCATTGTCTACACAGCTTCAATATATTATGGCAGTGTCACGTATTGCGCATTACTTAAAAGCCATGATGCGCGATAAAGTCGGTAGCTTTTTATCACCAGGTAATGTTGAGACCTTTTTGAATAATTGGATTTCTCGTTATGTCTTGCTAGATGATGGAGCCTCACAAGAAGCTAAAGCACAGTACCCACTGCGCGAAGCTTCTGTACAAGTTGTAGAAGTGCCAGGTAAGCCTGGTGTCTACAAGTCAGTGGTCTTTTTGAGACCACACTTTCAACTTGATGAACTGTCTGTTTCTTTGCGTTTGGTTACCCAACTACCGCAGTCTAGCAACAGTTAATCGTTTATTAAAAACCAATGTGTAATTAAAATTTTTAAAACAAGGTATGTGATATGAAGGATATTTATATTAAGTTCAGTGGCAAATATAAAATTGATGGCGAGTCTCGTGATAGCGAGCATCAAGGTTGGCTTGAAGTAAATACTTGGGATCACTTGATTCGTCAGCCTAAATCAGCGACTGCAAGTAGTGTTGGTGGCCATACTTCTGAGCGTTGTGAGCATTCTGACATGACGTTTATGAAAGACTTGGATTCTACAAGTCCTAAGTTGTGGGAAGCTTGTTCTGCTGGTTATACTTTTGATGAGATTCAAATTGACTTTTATCGTGCCAATGGCGATAAGCGCGTCAAATATCTTGAAGTAAAGCTTAAGCATGCACTTATCGCAAGTGTTGAGCCAACAGTACGCTCAGAAGGCGTGCCAATTGAAAAAGTTGGTCTTAAGTATGCTGCTGTTGAGTGGACATACACTCAGCAAGATATCGATGGTTCTGCTAAAGGCGCTGTGACTAAGAAATGGTCACTCGCTAATAACACTGCCACTTATACAGCTTAAATTAGGTTGTATCAGGTGTTATCTATTGTATCGTACCGAAAAAGAAAGGTTTATATTTAGGCCTTTCTTTTTTGTTGTTTAAAATAGGAATGATTATATCAATGAATTACGCCACTAACGCTTTCAACAAAGAAACTGGGTTTCGCCCAAATTTGTTTGAACAGTTATTTGATGATCAGCCTCGTCAGTTGTCGCACGAACTGGTGGTTCGTCGTCTCAACATTGAGGAGTTAAAGTCCTCTGTTGCACGAGATCTGGAGGCTTTATTAAATACACGCTGCGTGGTATCTAGTAAGTTGCAAGAATATCAACATGTACGCTCATCGATATTGAATTTTGGTATCTTAGATTTTGTAGGGCTGAGTAGTGCCAATCCTACTGACTGTGATTATATTTGCCGGCAGATAGCTGAAACTGTTGAACAGCAAGACACTCGACTCAGAAACGTTCGAGTATCGCTAGATATTGGTGCTGTTGATGTCAATCAGTTATGCTTCTCTATCGAAGCGTTGCTAAAAGTTTACCCAGCACAAGAATTGGTCAGTTTTGACGCATTTTTTGAGCCAAGCTCTCAACGTTACTTAATCAAATAACCCATATCTATGCTCAGCTAACACCGTTAGCGGCGCCAATCATACTGAGGCATCATGGACAGTCTACTTCCTTATTTTGAGCATGAGCTTAGCCTGTTTAACAAACAGTCAAAAGAGTTTGCCAAAAAATATCCAAAAATAGCCAATCGGTTGTTGATGGGTCACGACACGGTAGACGATCCGCATATTGAGCGATTGATACAGGCTTTTTCGCTAATTAGTGCCCGCATTAATAAAAAACTAGATGATTCGTATGCTGACTTTACTGAGTCGCTATTAGAAGTCGTCTACCCCGATTACCTCAAACCTTTCCCATCAGTCTCTATTGCGCAGTTCAATCTAGGCGTGCAGGGCAATGCGATGAGTGAGGTTGTCGTCGCACCCAAGCAAAGCTCGTTTGCGACCCAAAAAATAAATGGCACACCTTGCCAATTTCAGTCAACCCAAGACGTGACATTATTACCATTAGAGGTAGATAGCGTCAGCTTTGAGACGCGTCAAGAAGTGTATGACAACCAGCATGGTCTACTGAATGGTTGTATCAGTATTAAGTTCAAAACCTTAAATCCAAGCTTTGACTATCAGGCACTGCTAGATCACTCACTTGACTTATATATAGATGAGGATGCCAGTCAAGGTACGAGCTTATGGGACTTGTTATGGTGTGATGTGAAGCAAACGCATCTGCATGGTAGGCAGGTTAACAGAACTACGGGCAGTCCATTTGAGATCATAGGCTTCGATCCTGAGCAGCAGATTTTGCCTAGTCATCGAGTGAGTAATGCAGCTTCTGCGTTATTAAAAGAGTACTTTTATTTTCCTGAAAAATTTAACTTTTTACGGTTAAACATTGGCCAGGCGTTTCCGAACTTAAAGATTGACAGTAATGGTTTTGAGATTCGCTGTTATTTTAAGTTTGACAAAAAAAACACCATCCGCCTAAAAAACTTGCAGCAATTAAGTGCCAGTAGTATTAAGTTGTTTTGTACGCCTGTCGTCAATCTATTCAAAGCGGCTGCGAAGCCGATTCAGGTAACGCATCGTTCTGTCTATTACGATTTAGTGCCTGATACTCGAGCGCTCTTTCAGCATGAAATCTATGAGGTCAAAAAAGTCATAGAATCCAAACAAAGCGAAAATCGTCTGATACAGCGTGAGTATCATCCGTTTTATGCGCTCAATCATTATGAGCAGCAAGATGACGGTCGTTATTATCATATCAAACGTGATAAGGATATGGCTGAGTTTAAACAAGGCTTTGAATATCAGATTATGTTTGTCGAAAAAGACCGCGAAGATTTATCAGGCGCGGTGAGCATGAGTGCCTCTCTATTATGTACCAATAGAGATTTACCCGCGCAAGTGGTATTCGGTCAAAGCCGTGGTGATCTATTTAGCGAAGGGATGTCAGGCTTTAGCAGCTTATCATTATTAAAACAGCCAACGAGAACGGCACGGTTTGAATACACGGGGGAGGAGCGTTGGCGTTTGATATCGCTGATTAGCTTAAACTTTTTATCATTGGCAGCTCAAGATGCTGAGCTGATGAAAGAGTATTTATCGCTGTATGATATTACGCAATCTGCTTCAAACCAACTGTTGGTTGAAGGTATTGTTTCTGTTGAGACCAGTATTGAAGCGAGACGCATTCAGCGTTTGCCGCAACCTGGGTTTGTGCGTGGTACGCTGGTTAATATTAACATCAATCAAAAAAACTTTGCTGGCGTCAGTATTCGTCAGTTTGCCAACTTATTGGCGCATGTATTTGGCTATCATGCGAGCTTAAATAGCTTCGTGGAAGTGGTCATTAGTGATGCCGTAACCAAAGAGGAGATATACAGATGTCAGCCACGCAGCGGTCTCAGTCCTCTTATTTAACGGACTTAATGGCTGCACCGCAATCTTATGAGCTATTGCAAGCGCTCCGTTTGGTTCGGCATGAAGTCAGTATGGGCTATGCGCCTATCGAAGTGCGTTACCGTGCCTCGTTATCATTGGCGTATCCACAAGCTGAAATCGAGTCGATGGTGCTTGTTGCTCAAGATGCTATGGAATATGGTGGCAGCGCAGTAACGGATGGTCAAATAGAGGACGGCAAGGTCAGTGTCAGACAGGTCGAGGTTTGTCCAGCGGTCATCGGGCTTACCGGTCCATTATCGGCATTGCCAGCGATGTATACCGACCACCTAGCGTCGCGAGTCAATCATGCAAAAGACAAAGCGGCTCCAGCCTTTTTGGACTTATTTAACCATCGTTTGACCGATTTATATGTGCAAGCGAGCTGGTTTTATAACTTGCCATTACAGTATGAGATAAACCATAAAAAAGACAATTATTTGCTGAGCTTACGAGCATTAGCACGTCAGCCCAAAAAGCTAACTGCCATCGATAGCTTGATCGCATATGCGGGCATGATAGCCCCCGGACGTTTGACCGCCGACCAGTTGTCACATGTATTATCACACTTCTTGGATAGTACGGTTAGTGTCGAGCAGTTTGTACCAGAGTGGTTTGACCTACCGCCTAGTGAGCAGACGGCACTTGGTGGACAGCATGCCGCACTTGGACTGTCTGCATTTTGCGGTGCGCGCGCCGTACAGTTCGATAGCAAGATCAGAATTGTGTTTCATCAATTGGATGCCAAGCGTTATTTAAGACTATTACCTGCCGGCGACATGTATCGAGTTATTGTTGATTTTATCCGTAAGTGGTGCGGTGTCTGTCTTGCTGTTGAAATGCAGTTAGAGTTAGATAAAAAATATATCACGCCATTGTCGTTATCAGAAAGTGGTTTTGGCGGCTTGGGGCGAGGTGGGTTTTTGGTATCGAATCCTGCGACTCAGCATCATAATGACACTCGCTATGCACTGCCTATCCAGTAAAGTAGGAATACCAACGAATAAACAAATTATTTACCAGTTATTCTTAGTTTCATAAAAATAATGTTAAGTCTAATGACAATTGCAATGACAATGTTAAAGGAAAAGATTTATGAGCCAGTTAAAAGCTGTAATTACCCGCTTGAGTCCAAGTTGCCGACAGTGTTTGCAGCAGGCAGCTAGGCTTTGTATCAACAATGGACATCGCGAAGTCGATACTGTCCATCTGCTACATGAACTGATTGCGACGCCGCATAATGATGTGGCGCAAATACTCAAATTCAATAAGATAAATCAGCAGGTATTGCTAGCTGATATCACAGATCTGCTAAATACGTTTGGTCAGGCAACTGGCTCAACGCCAGTATTTAGTGAAGCTCTAATGGCACTGTTAGAAGATGCATGGGAGCTTGCCAGCAGCAATCATAATCAAGCTGATAATAATTCGTTAGAAATTCGCTCTGGGCATATATTACTGGTATTGCTATCGTATGAGCGTTATCAGTCCGTCCTCAAAACCCTTCCAGAGCAGCTACAGTATATTGATCGTTTTACGCTAAAAGATGATTATGAGCGTCAATGTCTTGGCAGTACCGAGGGGAGTGGGTCAAGCAGTAATAAAGGTGCCAGTAAAGACGTTGAGGGTAATGCAAACAATGATACAGACCAGCAAGAATCTTTAGATACAGAACAAGCAGCCACTAATCCAACACCTGCGCTAGATAAATACACTTATGATTTGACTGCTAAAGCCAGTGCAGAGCAGATAGACCCTGTCATTGGTCGTGAGTTTGAGATTCACCAGTTGGTCGATATCTTGATTCGTCGTCGTCAGAACAACCCTATTTTGACAGGTGAGGCCGGTGTAGGTAAGACCGCAGTGGTAGAGGGATTGGCGCAAAAGATAGTCGCCGGTCAAGTGCCTGATCAGCTCAAAGACGTGACGATACGTAGTCTCGATATGGGGTTGCTACAGGCAGGAGCGAGTGTCAAAGGTGAGTTTGAAAATCGCCTCAAGCAAGTCATCGAAGAAGTGCAAGCATCGGTCAAGCCGATTATCTTATTCATCGATGAAGCGCATACCTTGATTGGAGCAGGCGGGCAAGCGGGTCAAAACGATGCGGCGAATTTATTAAAACCTGCGCTGGCTCGTGGTGAGCTTAGAACGATTGCAGCGACTACTTGGTCAGAGTATAAGAAATACTTTGAAAAAGATGCAGCGTTGTCACGCCGCTTTCAAGTGGTCAAAGTCGATGAGCCTGATATCGATACGGCAGTGGCGATGATTCGTGGTTTGAGTGCCAAGATGCAGGCGCATTTTGGGATTTTGATAGATGATGATGCACTACAAGCAGCCGTTGAGCTATCAGCACGTTATATCAGCGATAGACAATTGCCTGATAAAGCGGTTAGCGTATTAGACACGGCAGCCGCACGAGTGAGCTTGTCAAAGACAGCGACGCCTAATCAGCTAGATAGACTACAAGCGAAAGGGTTGCAGTTAGAGCAGCACATCAATAACCTCAGTCAGCAGCTTGAGCGTATCGGCGGCGTTGATGAAAAAGAAAAAGTCAGCCAAAAAATTGCCGTGCTTGATGAGCAGCGTCAAACCAATCAGCAAAGCATTGCAGACATGACCAGTCGCTGGCATGAACAGCGTGAGCTTAATGATCAGCTTGATACATTGAATAAGCAATTGAATGACAAGACAGATGGTACTGATGCGCTCAGCGCAAAAGAGCGCTTAGACAAACAGTCTGAGTACCAAAACATTGAACAGTCGCTAAAACAGATACAAGAGGAGCAGCGACTGATTCATGCGGTATTAGACAGACAGGTTATTAAGCAGATTATCTCAGATTGGACAGGAATTCCACTCAACGATATGGCAGGCAATGAAAAAGACCATATCTTAGGTTTGGCTGACACCCTACAATCGCGGGTTATTGGCCAGGACCATTCGGTGGCTGCTATCGTCAAGCGTATTCACACGGCGAAAGCACGCCTAGACGATCCCAATCGCCCGCAAGGGGTATTTATGCTCGTTGGGCCAAGTGGTGTGGGCAAGACAGAAACCGCACTGGCACTATCAGAGGTACTATATGGTGGTGAGCGTAACCTTATTACGATTAACCTATCAGAGTATCAAGAGGCTCATAGTGTGGCGTCCTTAAAAGGCTCACCTCCAGGTTATGTGGGCTATGGTGAGGGTGGTGTATTAACCGAAGCGATTCGCCGTCGTCCTTATAGTGTGCTTTTGCTCGACGAAGTAGAAAAAGCCCATCCAGACGTATTGGATCTGTTTTATCAAGTCTTTGATAAAGGGGTGATGGAAGACAGTGAAGGGCGGTTAATTGATTTTAAAAACACGCTTATTTTATTGACCAGTAATGTGGGTTCATCACAGATTATGCAGGCATGTATCAATACTGATCCAGCCGTTACTGACTTTAGCTTGCCCGATAGTGACAGCCTAAAACAGGTCATTAATCCGCATTTATATAAATCATTTAAGCCTGCATTTTTGGGTCGTTTGACAGTCATTCCTTACTATCCGTTGAGCGATGACGCGCTGGCAGAAATTATCCGCTTGAAATTAGACAAAATCACTGGACGTATTCGTGAAAATTACGAAGTTCCTTGTGTTATTGACGATGAGGTGATTGAGCTGATTTTGTCGCGTTGTCATGAGGTGGATTCTGGTGCACGTAACGCCGATGCTATCATTAGTCATACTTTGCTGCCGCAGCTGGCAGGTCAGTTGCTGGCGCATGATGACAGTCAAAGTGTGCTAAAGCAGATTACAGTATTCGTTGATGCCGATGATAATTTTGCTTATCTTCTGGATACCGATGCAGTTGTGCCACTGAGTCAAATGGCACAAAGCAGTGAAAGCTATGGTAGCGAAAATCATGGTAGCAAAAACCAGGGTGCAGAAACGGCTGAGAAAGTGTCAGACACGTCAATAGCCGGTCAGGATGAAAAAAAACCAGCAGCTACCAAAGCATCTGCTAACAAGATCGCTGCTAAGAAAACAGCGACACCAGTCAAAAAAGCACCAGCCAAACAAGCTGCTAGTAAAAAAACGCCTAGTAAAAAAGCACCCAGTAAAAAATCGATTAAGGAAGAATCACTATAATGAACACTAATAATGCCTTAGTTGTTAACATGGATGCGCTCATTGCTCCTATTGATGGCAGTCACCAGGGTGTCGGCGAAGACCTTACCTTCGACATGCGTATCGATGCCATCGTCGCTGCTCGTCAAGAGGACGATCCGTTATTGGCGCAAGGGAACTGGGTCACTGAGCTAAAAGTGGCTGATTGGGACTTTGTGAAGGAGCAGTGTGCAGACTTACTGATTCATACCAGTAAAGATATGAAGCTGGCGCTTTGGTATGTCGATGCGTTGAGTCATACCGATCATTTAGCGGGTATCAGCCAAGGGCTTAGCCTACTACAGGCACTCAATGACGAGTATTGGCTCACCATGTATCCGCCGCTAGATGGCGAAGAAGACAGTATGGATATCAGAGCGGGACTGCTCTCATGGTTCGTAAAAGCGCTCACTGATGATCTAAAACAGCTATCACTGTCTGAAACAAAGGCTGAAAAATATAACTATAACTATTATTTAACCGCTCGAGATCATGATAAGCAACGTCAGCAAAATCCTGATAGCGAATCGACCAGCCAATTAACGCTTAGTGATTATAATAACGCTATCAAAAACAGTAGTGAGGCATGGCAACAAGCGCTCATGACCCACCTCAATAGCATCACAGAAAAATGGCAAGCACTCACAGATCAACTAAATAACCTGATGGGAATGGATGCGCCTGTGTTTGCGCCAGTTACTGAGTTGCTCGTGTCTCTAAGTCAGCATCTACGTCCATTGATACCGGAGCAAGCTGACGGGTTAGACAGCGAGGGTCAAGAGAGCACTGCTGATGTAGATGGTAGTTTATCTACTGATAGCGCGATGTTAGACGGAGGACAAGCAAGCGGCGCAAAAAACAGCGTACCAACCAGCTTTACTCCGAGTAATCGCGATCATCAAGCAAACCGCCGGCAAGCGCTTAAATTATTGGGTCAAATTCAAGATTACTTTGCGACCAATGAACCGCACAGTCCTGTGACATTTTTACTTGGTCGGGCGATTGATTGGGCTGATATGCCACTTGATCAGTGGCTTGCGCATATCATCAAGAACGAAGATCAATTATCGATGCTCTCTGACATGATTGGGATTCAACCAAAACGTGACTCATCTGATGATGGCTATTAATTGAGTGGTTAAATGGGGTTTGAATCGTTGATTGGGTTGTCAGGATACCGGCAATCTATGGGGCATTTTTAATTTTGTATATTGGTACAGTTTATCCATCATGATAGCGATAGCACAGCGGTTTTATAGTGGGTTGACTGTATTTACACCTTTAGACTGATAGAGAAGGGCGTGTCATGGTATGGACTCAAACAAAACGGCATTTGCAAATTAGCAGTGCCCATCCTGATATTGCTACTAGTTTGGTACAGCAAGCGGACCTTATAGAGAGTTTGCTTGGCATGCCACTGCCTGATAGCGTGTGGAATGAGCCTGCGCTTATGCCCACGCCAGATGCCTATCCAAGCCCTTACCATCACGACCAACGGGCGCAGTCTTATCAAGAGCGTCAGCTGGCACTCTATTGTGGCTACCGTATTAGCATGACGTTACTGCATCCACAAGCAGGACTGGATACCAAAGACTGGATCGGGCAAAGTCTATCTATTCACTGGAACACAGGTGATGCACTATTAACCAGTCAGATCCGTCACGGTATCATTACCGAAGTCGTCGCTCTAGGTAGTAATAGCGGTATGGCAGCTTATCGTATTATCTGCGAACCTGCGTTGAATCAATTACGCCTATCTAGCCATAACCGTCGCCATCATCATCTCAGTCTAAGCGAGCTGATCACTGATATTCTGAGCCCATACGATATGGATGTTGAGATTGACGAGCGTCTCAGTGATGACAGTAACTATCATATTCAACATAGCGTGCAATACAATCAAACTGATCTGGCTTACTTAACGCAGTATCTCACTCTTTATGGAGTGACAGGTTATTACCGTCATGAGGCGGACAGCCACACGCTGGTATTACTACCCCCTGATGGTGAAATACTGCGTCCTGATGCCAATGACATTCAGAGCATTCTCAGTCAAAACCCAGCCAACCTCGCTGACAGACAAGACCGCATCACCGCCGTTCGTCCGCAAGTTGCCCAGCACACTCAGCAAACAGGTCTATATCGTTATGACAACCGCTTAGTTGGCACCTATACTGGCAGTAGCACCAGTGAGCAATCTATTGACTCGGACAGCCCTAGTATCCACAGTCGCTTCTTACACAGTCATAGCCACCTAAATGACGACGGACTCACTGCGCTGACCGCCCGCTACCAACAGAGCGCACAGCAGCTTGCCAACCTTGGCAGCCTAACTGGCAATATCCGTCACCTGAATCTGCCAAGCGCCCACTATATCGATGGCAACCCTTATCTGACCGATCCGATCAGCCTCGTCTCCATACATCAGCACATTAACAATCATATACCCGCAGACTGGTTGGGCGCAGTCGCCTTTGACCCTATTACCTTGCAGCCTAATACCAACCATGCCAGTCATGAAAATGATGACGACAATGACAATAATAACAACAATGTTCATCACATCAATGCCTGCTACCTACCGTTTCCACATCATCACCATATTCCCTATGGCGCACAGTTAAGCGAACTTGGGCAACCGCATCCGAGTCTGACAGGACTCATGAGTGCCAGTATCATCGCCACAGACAGCAGTGCTATCACCCATGACCGTAACCACCGTGCTCATATCAGATATCACTGGCAAGCTGATGGCAGTAATGGCAGCGATAGTAATAGCGACAATAGTCAGGATGATGCCCACTGGATACCCATCGCCAGTCACCTCGTCGCCGACCACATGGGACAGACCCATCCTCTGCGTCATGGACAGCATGTCCTCATCGACTTCATCGGTGGTGACATTACCCATCCCATCATCATCGGCAGCACCCATAATGGTCAAGGCAATTCTGATGCTCAGCACAACAGCATCGTTAGTGACTCAGACAGCATCGACGCCACCAGTCCAGCTTGGTTCATTAACCAAAGCCATGCTTACCCCATAGACGGCATCAAAACCCAAAGCATTGATAGCAGTCGCAGAGGCGATGCGACCAAAGACAGCATCACTAATGGCTATAACCAGCTTATGTTTGATGCCCATCCTGAGAGTCCGCAGATCAACGCCTATAGCAGCAGCTACCAGTCCAGCCTAACCATTGGTCATCTGTATCAGCATACTGACCATACCCGTGGTCAAGCACGTGGACAAGGCCTCAGTATCGAGACCCAAGCGGCTGCCAACATTCAAGGCAGCACAGGTATTCATATCAGCAGCAGTCAATCAAACCCCTCATCAAACCCTCACATGAGCCATGACAGTCATAGCAAACTACAAACCGCTGACCAACATCAAATAGCCTATCAAAGCCTAGCAGAAACCCATCAACCTGTCGGCATAGACGGAAGCAGTCAAAGCGGTAGTAAAGGAGGAGAACAACAAACCGCATTTGGCCAATTTAGCGAAGATACCAATGACAGCGCACTAGATAATGCCGGACAGTGGCAACAGTCCAACCTGCTCATCGACTCTCAGCGTCACCTTGCCATGCTCACAGGACAGCATAGCCAACATACCAGTACTGAAAACACGCATAGCCACGCAACAGGCAGCACCCATCATCACAGTCAAACGCAGATGAATCAGTTGGTGGCAGGTGATATCCATTACTACAGTAACAAAGCGCAAACCCATACCGCGGCTCATGGTGATGTGACCATACAAGCGCATCAAAGTGAAATGCGACTAGACAGTGAGCAAGTACTACGCATCCATAGCCGAGACAGTATCGAGATCATCGCGCCTGATACGCTGACCCTAAAATCAGCAGGTAGTGGTATTGAGCTATCAGGGGGCAATGTGACGTTTATTACGCCTGCTCAGGTGGGGTATAAGGCGAGTAAGGTGGATTGGGGCAGTGGGGGTGGTACAGGGTCTCCTGCTGTGCATCTGCCGACGGCAAAATTACCTGAAAACTTAGACTACTATCTTCGTTATATCGTACATGACCAAGATGACAATCCACTTCCCTTTACCAAATGTATGCTGATTAAACCTGATGGTTCAACCGAGATACATACTACTGATTATGAAGGCAAGTTAAAGATATTAATTGATGATGAGTCTAAAGACTACGAACTGCATGCGATTGTCCATGAAGAAATAGATTTAGACGATGATGATAGTATAGAGGAGGCAGAGTAATCATGGCAACTGAATACACAGGGCTCATCTTCACCGTACCTAATACGGTAGATATCAATAAATTTCGTTATGACCTCATTATTGTATACAGATCTGGAGAAACGACTTATCAAAGAACAACAGGGACAAAGACAAAGCGATATATTGATCAAAAGTTTAACAATCAAGGTAAAACTATCGAGCGTCAATTGCCTAAAGGTGACATTCAAAAAATTAACTATCATATCAAGGTTAACGGTCAGTTAGTCAAAAATATCTCTGCTAAGCCTAACAAAAGCAAAGGTGTGTTTCGTAGATATGAATTAAAAACAACAATTGCAGGCACTAAAAAAGATCCTAATACGATTAAGAAAGTGTTACTCGATACAACTGAAGTTGGGTGGATGATAGCAGAAAAAGATGAATCAATTGAAAGTTTTCTTAATAAAATCTATGAGCAAAAGCCTACAGATAAAGAAGATCAGATATTTAGAGCTAATAATGCACACCTACTGACACCTGTAATGGCAATACATGCAGGTGATTTCGTAATATTATCCAATACTTCCAATAGTAGTAACAAAGAATTAGTAAAAATGAAGGAGGATGCTAAAGCAGCTAAGGCTGAGTTTAATAAAGTAAAGGAAGAGTTTGGATTTAACCCTGAAATGTTTGCTTCCAATGCAGACTTCTTACATAGTATGCTAAGAACTGTAGATTACGTAAGTTTGACTAAGGATAAAGTAAAAAATGTAGATAAACCATCCAAAGGTGTTGATCTTGGACTAATTGCAGCAATGAGTGCAGGAACTTCTCAAGGTATTGTAAACTTTGCTGAAACTAGCAATGCTAAGGTTACTGAGGCTTATACAAGACTTGTAGAAGCCTATGAAGACGTAAGAAAAACAACTTACGATAGTTCTGGCAAGCCAATTAAATCTAAACTTGGCAATCCTAAAAAGTTTAATTCATTCAGACAAACCTATCCTAAGCTAATTAAAGATTTTGATAATGCATTCGCGCAGAGTTTTTTTAAATATGAAACAGGTCTCACTGCCAAAAACATAAGAAAACAAGTCAAAAATGATGTGATGATAAGGTCTTCGCGTTATGAAGGGGGAATCAAAGCCTATGCTAAAAACTTTATGAAACTAGGGAAGATGACTAAAATAACAGAAGGTGGAGGTAATATTCTTGTAGCAGTCAGTGTCGCCGATTCAACTATGACTGTGAAAGATGCTTATGACTCTGGGGATAGCGATCACACTAGGAAGACTATTATTACAGAAACTTTAAAACTAGAAGGAGGTCTGGCAGGTGGATGGCTAGGCGGAGCAGGTGGTGCAGCTTTAGCTACTGCTGTCATAGGTGCAGGGACAGGAGGAATCGGGCTTATAGTGATTGGGGTAGTTGCTGCTGGTAGCGGAGTGGCTGGAGGTATTTTAGGTAGTGAGTTTGGAGGATTCGCTGGAGATGTAATTGGTGATGAGGTAAACAAACTATTATGACCTATGATTTACTATCAAAAATTGGTGCTTTAGTTTTTGTAATAGGATTAATTTTGTGGATGATCTCGCATCAAATGGTAATTAATCACACGCAAAAGAATTTAAAGCCTATATATAAGTCTCTTTATGGCTATGAAAGTCGTTATGAGAGAAAATTAAATATGTACGAGATGATGTTTATGGCTTCTATAGCTAGCGTTATATTTTTACAATATCATATAATCTACAAAAGGAAGGGTTATTTTCCTATGTTTAAAAAAGGAAAAGGTTCAATGTATCCTAATCTCACTGAAGAGACAGCCCTTTTACTAATCAAGAACAATTATAAGTGGTTAGTTTTAAATGTCATATCGCTTGGTTTAGGTTTTTTTTGGTTATTCGGTGGTAGTTTAATAATGTTTATGGCGAAACGAGTAGGTGGTTAGATATTCAGTGAATGAGAGAATCTAATGGACTGGAAGAATATCATAGAGTGGCTCGCTATCGTTACATTCATTGGAGGTATCATAGTTACGATGATTTCACATCAAATAGTCATTCGTTATACACAAAAAAACTTAAAATCGTTATGTTATTACCTTTATGGGGATGAATACTTTTACGAAGGTAAGTTAAACATGTACCAAATGTTTTTTATGACTTTTATAGCTACTCCTATTTTTATCCAATATCACTTTGTGTACAAAAGAAAAGGATACTTACCAATGTTTAAGGGCGGCAGCGGCACTAGTATCATGCATACTAACTTAGATGAAAAGAATGCACTTTTATTAGTTAAGAAACATTATAAGTGGCTGGTCTTAAATGTTACATCTTTAGGTCTTGGTTTATTTTGGTTAATTGGAAGTAGTTTTTTTATGTTGTGGGCGAAGCGAATTGGGAGTTAGTCTACATATAATTAATGCACCAAATATATTTAAATGGCTTGCAATAAGTATAGGCATAGGCGGCATGATCATTTGGATGATTACGTATCAATTATGCGTTATTTATTTTAGGAGACATAAGAAAGATATTGCTCATATTTTATATTCGGACAAAAAATACTACGATAAAAAGATGGACGGTTATGACATACATTTTTTTATCATTGCAATGGCGGGTATTTATATGAACTACCACCTAAAATATAAGAAATACGGTTCATTTAAAATACCACAACTGCCTTGGTATCCTTTAATTAATGACAAGAGTGCGCTTAAGATGTACCAAAAGCATAATAAGCTACTTATGGGTTCGTTCTTTACTTTTGTTCTTATGGCTTTTTGGTTTGTAGGTAGTGGAGTGTTTATTTGGCTAGCTACGCGAGTAGGGCAGTAGTAGCAAAAAAAGTATTCAACTGGGGTGATAACGATTACCTAGGTACGCGAGTTTATCCGTCGTTATATGGAAGGTAACGATGAGCAGCTAAAAGAAGTCAAAGAAGCCATACGCTATATTTATCCTATTCATAAAAAACGTGAAACACCCCTGATGTCGTTTAAGCGTTTGATACTTAATGAAGTCCATTATGATCATGAGAATATAGAATATCCTGAGCGGACTTTTAGAATACATCCTGTACAATTAATTACCTTACCTATGTTGGTACTACGTTATATCGGCCGAGTGATTTCAATGCTGACCAGTTATCGGCATCGCTTTAGCAAAGCTATTGAAGCGGAATGTCAGATCGATCCTAATGACCCTTATGATTTAAATAAGCATTTGCCTGAAGGCAATATGGAGCAGCGTAAGCAGCCTATTTGGAAAACGGTGGCTTATAGCGTAGGAACTGCCATTGCTACTATTGCTATGCTATTCGTAGGCGCTTTTCTTATAGATATGATGGGTGCTGCAAGACCACATGGTGACTATCCGAGCATGGTCGATAAGCTCTGGTATGTGGTTAGTTTGGGGTGGTTGTTCTAATGAATCATTGGCTACCTTACGCCCACGCGTGTCCAACAGATATCAGCACGTCGCTACTGGCTTGTGCCGATATTGCTCAAGAGAAAAAAGACAAGGGTCTGACTGGACTACAACATGAAGTGACCTTTATGGGTTGGTTGCGTGCTTGTACTGTCAGTTACTTAGACTTGGCCGAAGGCAATATCTATCAATCGAGTGCCAATCCTGCACTACATCCTGAAGTGCAGCGGCGGCTTATGTGGGACGGTGAGCACAATCCGTATAACATCTTACCTGTCACAGCAGAGCGCCAAGCGGCTTTTGCAAACCAAAATCAAACCGTTAAGCGGAAATGGTATTCAGGTATTGCTGTGAATGCGACGTGGTTTATTGGGTCTATATTGTATGTGATGTTGGTGATTGCATAGATAGTTTATAATGCTTTCAATAATAGGAAGTCAGCCATAGCTACCTAAACGACGACGGACTGGACAAACTTGCAACTCGCTATCAAAAAAGCAAAGTGCAATTGGCTAATATAGGTAGTCTTACAGGCAATATCCGTCACTTGAGTCTACCCAGCGCCCATTTCATCAGTGGCAACCCGTATCTCACAGATCCCCTAAGCCTAGTCTCCATTCATCATAGTATCAACAACCACATACCCGCAGACTGGCTCGGCGTAGCACCCTTTGATCCCTTAACCTTACAGCCCAATCCCGCTCTAAAGCGCCAGCAAACCGATGACGATGACACCAATAATGACAATGACAACGTCCACCT